>JAILPF010000099.1 GCA_024699575.1 Acetatifactor sp.
CCCGGATACCGTAAATAACCGGACTATCGATTACACACTGAGATAACATTATTCTTGTGTGTTAAGGCATCGGTTAGGGGATTATCTTTCAAACCAATGCCTTTTATTTTTGGCACGATTCACAGGAATACCATTGTAACCGTATCCGTAAGGGTACATGATATTAGTTGTGTTCATGCCGGAGGCGGCATGAAAGAAGAGGAGAAATTATGAAAAAATTTGTCGCACTATTGTTAGCGGGTGTTATGGTACTTGGACTTTGTGCTTGTGGCGAGGAAAGTACTCCTGCAGCTGATGCAACAGCTACTGTATCACCTGAAGCTGAATAATTAGCAACCATGCCTTAGATGGCGTATGGTGCAAAAGAAAGTTGAGGAGAAAAGAAATGAAGAAACTTACTGCATTGTTCCTGGCTGGCGCCATGGTAATCGGACTTTGCGCATGCGGAAGCACCTCTGAAGATGCTGCTGCAGAAACTGTTGCTGTTGAAGAAGTTGCTGAAATTGCTGAAGAAGCTACATTAACTGATAGCACTGTAGAGGAAACAGAGAACGTTGACTTTTCCGGTGTAAAAGCTGGATTTATCTTTTTACATGATGAGAACTCTACTTATGACTTGAACTTTATCAACGGTGCAAAGGAAGCTTGTGATGCACTTGGTATTGAGTATGTTTTGAAGACAAACATCCCTGAAGGTCAGGAATGCTATGATGCTGCATGTGAGCTTGCCGATGCAGGTTGTAATTTTGTATTTGCAGACAGCTTTGGTCATGAGGATTATATGATTGAGGCAGCAAAGGAATTCCCTGAGGTTCAGTTCTGCCATGCAACAGGTACCAAGGCTCATACAGAGGGACTTGCTAACTATCACAACGCATTTGCTTCTATTTATGAAGGCCGTTACCTTGCAGGTATCGCAGCAGGTATGAAGATTAATGAGATGATTGCAAACGGTGACATCACCGAGGATCAGGCAAAGATTGGATACATTGGTGCTTATACCTATGCAGAAGTTATTTCAGGATATACTTCTTTCTTCCTCGGCGCTCGTTCCGTATGCCCTTCCGCAACAATGGAAGTAACCTTTACCGGTTCCTGGTATGATGAGACCGCTGAAAAAGAAGCAGCAAATAATCTGATTGCAGACGGATGTATTCTGATCAGCCAGCATGCTGACTCCATGGGTGCTCCTACCGCATGTGAGACTGCAAATGTTCCTGATGTTTCTTACAACGGAAGCACTGCAAGTGCTTGCCCTAACACATTCATTGTGTCTTCCAGAATCAACTGGGCACCTTATTTTGTATATGCTTTGACTCAGACTGCTGAGGGTGAAGCAATCGATACCGACTGGACCGGTAATATCGCAAGTGAGTCAGTTGCTTTAACTGAGCTTGGTTCAGCAGCTGCAGCAGGAACTGCAGAAGCTATTGAAGCAGCACGTGCTGAATTGGAAGCAGGTACACTTCATGTATTTGATACTGCAACCTTTACAGTTGACGGTGAAACTTTGACAAGCTACATGGCTGACGTTGATACTGATGCAGAATTTACCGGTGATCATGAAGTAATCGTTGACGGATACTTTGACGAATCCGGTGAGAATTTCCGTTCCGCACCTTACTTCGATCTTAAGATTGACGGTATTACACTTTTGGATACTGCATTCTAAGGATGGCATAACTGTATAATTTGATGTTTTAATGAAAAACAAAAAAGGGTGGCAAAGCGGCTTTCGTCGCGCCGCCCTTACTTACGTTTTTGTATGTGGAAGTTTTTTACATGGGAGAACGTAAGTAAGGGAGACAAGCACCATTTTAAGGAGAATAAAGGAGAAAAAAACGTGGAACAAAAAATAGCAGCTGTTTCTTTGAAAAACATCACCAAGACCTTTGGGCCGGTTGTTGCCAATGAAAAGGTAAACCTCGATATTTATAAAGGAGAGATTCTTGCTCTTCTGGGTGAAAACGGAAGCGGTAAAACAACTCTGATGAATATGCTTTCCGGTATTTATTTTCCGGATGAAGGACAAATATTTATAGACGGAAAAGAAGCTGTCATCAAGTCCCCGAAGGATGCGTTTGATTTGGGAATCGGTATGGTTCATCAGCATTTTAAGTTGATAGATGTCCTGACCGCCACAGAGAATATTGTGCTGGGAATGGAAGGTAAACTGAACCTGAAAGATGCTGCCGTGAAGATTCAGCAAATTTGTGAAAAATATGGCTTTGAGGTGGACCCCAATCAGAAAATCTACGATATGTCCGTATCTCAAAAGCAGACTGTTGAAATTGTTAAAGTATTATTCCGTGGGGCAAATATTTTGATTTTGGATGAGCCTACAGCAGTATTGACTCCGCAGGAAACAGAAAAGTTGTTCTCCGTTCTTCGCAAGATGAGAGAGGATGGAAAAGCGATTGTTATCATCACACACAAAATGCATGAGGTAGAGTCTTTGTCAGACCGTGTGGCAGTACTCAGACGTGGTTGTTATATCGGTGATATGATGACCAAAGATACCAATGCAGCAGAGATGACTAATATGATGGTCGGACGACAGGTGTCTTTAAATATTGTCAGACCCATGCCGATTAACCCGAAACCAAGAATCAAGGTGGATGGTCTGACAGTCAGAAGTGAGGATGGAATTGTAAAACTAAATGATGTTTCCTTTACAGCAAACAGCGGTGAAATCCTTGGAATCGCAGGCATCTCCGGATGTGGACAGAAAGAACTTTTGGAGGCAATCGCAGGATTGCAGCCCGCAGAAGCAGGAAGCATCACATATATAAATGAAGATGGTGAAAGCGAGGAACTCCTTGGCAAAGATCCCAGAAAGATTGCAGATCTAGGCGTTGCCCTTTCCTTTGTGCCGGAGGATCGTCTGGGTATGGGCCTTGTGGGAAATATGGATTTGACGAACAATATGCTGCTGCGCTCTTTCAGAAAGGGTCGATCTGTGTTTACGGACAGAAAAGCTCCGAGGCAGCTTGCTGAAAAAGTTGTTGAGGAGTTGGATGTGGTGACTCCCGGCATCTCTACACCGGTTCGACGACTTTCCGGTGGTAATGTACAGAAGATTTTAGTGGGACGAGAAATTGCATCTGCACCTACTGTACTCTTGACAGCTTATGCAGTCAGAGGTCTGGATATTAATTCTTCCTATACAATCTATGATTTGATAAACAAGCAGAAGATGAAAGGGGTAGCGGTGATTTTCGTGGGAGAAGACTTAGATGTGCTCTTAGAGATTTCCGATAGGATCCTGGTACTCTGCGGAGGAAGTGTGAGTGGAATCGTAGACGGCAGAAAGACAACCAAGGCAGAAGTTGGAAGCATGATGACTCTGATTGGAGGAGACAAGAACAATGAAGAAAAGTAATCGTGAACCGTTATTTCATATTGCGAAGCGAGGAACGTTACCCTACAGTAAAGTATGGGGAATTCGTGTCTTGGCGGTTATTCTGGCACTGCTTGTGTGTGCTGTGGTGACAACAATTCTTACCGGTGACAACCCGATTCAGGTATATGGCGGTATCATTCAGGGAGCATTCGGAAGCTCCAGGAAGACGTGGATTACGTTTCAGAATGTGGCAGTGCTACTGATTATTTCACTGGCACTTACTCCTGCATTCCGTATGAGATTCTGGAATATCGGTGGAGAAGGTCAGATCCTGATGGGCGGACTTGCCAGTGCAGCTTGTATGATTTGCCTGGGAGATAAGCTTCCTAACGCATTGGTAATCCTGTTGATGTTTGTGACAAGCCTTCTGGCAGGTGCTATTTGGGGATTGATTCCCGCATTTTTTAAGGCAAAGTGGAATACCAATGAGACACTTGCCACGTTAATGATGAATTATATAGCCATTCAACTTGTAGCTTATTTTACTGTAGTATGGGAAATGCCGAAAGGTTCCGGTAAAATCGGTATCATTAATCAGGACAGTAACGCGGGATGGCTTCCTCAGATTTTTGGTTCTAAATATCTTCTTACTATTTTCCTGGCACTTATCGTAACGCTTGGTGTGCATATTTACCTAAAGTACAGCAAACATGGTTATGAAATTTGTGTAGTCGGAGAAAGTGAGCAGACTGCACGTTATGTGGGAATCAAGGTGGAAAAAGTTATTATCCGCACCATGCTGGTGTCCGGTGCATTATGCGGTTTGGCAGGCTTGCTTTTGGTTGGTGGAATCAACCACACCATCACAACAACCATTACCGGCGGACAGGGTTTTACGGCAGTTATGGTTTCATGGCTTGCAAAGTTTAACCCGTTTACAATGATTCTTACCAGTTTTCTGATTATTTTCTTAAATCGCGGAGCTAGTGAGATATCAACTACATTTGGACTGAATCAGTCCTTTGCAGATATTCTGACAGGTATTATTTTATTTTTCATCATAGGATGCGAATTCTTTATCAATTATAAGATTCAATTCCGCAAAAAGAGCAGGAAGGAGGAGAAAAAAGCATGATTGATCTTGTAGCATTTATCCCCAGAGCAGTTGTCCAGGGTATTCCGCTTCTCTTTGGAAGTACCGGTGAAACCCTGACCGAAAAGTCCGGCAATCTGAATCTTGGAATTCCCGGTGTTATGTATGTTGGTGCAATCAGCGGTGTTATCGGCTCCTTCTTTTATGAACAGTCGGTGGCAAAGGGAGGTACCATGAATGGCTTCCTTGCAGTAATGATTCCGCTTTTGTGTTCCCTTCTTGGTTCCTTACTCATGGGACTTTTATATTGTTTCCTTACCGTAAGTCTGCGCGCAAATCAGAATGTGACCGGTCTTGCGATGACTACATTCGGTATTGGATTTGGTAATTTCTTTGGAGGTTCGTTGATTAAACTCTCCAAGAGTGATGTACCTTCCATTGCCCTTTCGGCGACCAGCAATTATTTCAGTAAATCGTTGCCGTTTGCGGGTGATTTCGGATGGTTTGGTAAAATCTTTTTGTCCTATGGATTTCTGGCGTACGTCGGAATCATTATTGCACTCATCGCATCTTTTGTGTTGAATCATACCAGAGTCGGATTGCATTTAAGAGCGGTTGGTGAGGGGCCTAACACAGCGGATGCTGCGGGAATCAACGTTATCCGGTATAAATATGTTGCGACCTGTGTGGGATGTATGATTGCGGGACTGGGTGGTTTGTATTATGTCATGGATTACGCATGCGGTGTGTGGTCTAATGATGCATTCGGTGACCGTGGATGGCTTGCAATCGCACTGGTAATTTTCACCATTTGGCGTCCTAATGTAGGAGTGTTTTCATCCATTTTATTTGGTGGATTGTATATTCTGTATCTCTATATTCCAAGCGGAATGGACCATATGGAATTTAAGGAATTATACAAAATGATTCCGTATATAGTGACCTTGGTGGTGCTCGTAATTACAAGCATGAGAAGTAAGAGAGAAAGTCAGCCTCCGGCATCTTTGGGCTTATCCTATTTCCGAGAAGAAAGATAGTAAATCAATCAGGGAGCATAGAGGGAAAATGGGAAACAACATTAATCATGAGGATTGGAACGATCAGATTTCAGAGAAAATGACATCCGGTGAGAAGCTTGTTGCCGCGGCAGTTGCTATATTGATAGTTTTATTGGCTGCAGCAATAGCATTGGTGCTTTGGCAGGGAAAAAACAGTGATACTGCCCAAAACAGCGGGGAAATCGGAGAAGTAACTGAAATTGGAAATGAAGAGTTTCCCACGGAAGAAAAGCTGGCGGAAGAGGTAATGGAGGGAGCAACCCCAGAGGAAATTGCCGATGCAAAAGCGGATCCTGAAAGTGAGATGAACCGTGTGGATGAAACAGAGGGAGCTACGAGTGAGATTACTCAGATTTTAGTAAACGACAGTGTTGCGGAAACCGATGCGCTTACTTTGGGGATTGATGTATCCAAGTATCAGGGAACGATTGATTGGAAGAAGGTGGCGGACTCCGGTGTGGAGTTTGCGATGATTCGTGTTGGCTACCGTACACAGAATACGGGTGAAATAATAGCAGATTCCAATGCAAGATACAATATGCAGGAAGCAACATCCAATGGAATCAAAATCGGAGTATATTTCTTCTCAACTGCAATCTCAGAGGAGGAAGCACGGGAAGAAGCAGAATGGGTAAAAGATTATATCGCGCAGTACGCAATTACCTATCCGGTGGCATATAACTGTGAAGGCTACGATAATGCGGACAGCAGACAGGCCGGTCTTGGAAAGGTGGAACGAACCAGTTTTGCCAAAGCATTTTTGGATACAGTTTATGAAGCCGGTTATACACCTATGTTTTATGCATCCAAGGGAGAATTGTCCAACGATACTGCGTGGGAGACATCCTATTTGCAGAAGCACTACAAAATCTGGGTGTCATGGTATCCAACAGCGCCGTATCCGGAGACGAGCACAGCAGATTATTCCGGTGATTTGGCAATGTGGCAGTATACCAATAACGGTCATGTGGATGGAATCGAAAAACCGGTGGATGTAGATGTCGCATATTTTGGCTACGAAGCAAGTGCAAATGCACATGATGAAACTGCGCCGGAAGCGGCAGAGGCTGATGTGGAGGCTCTCATGCATTTTGAGGCTGTGGAGGAGTCGGTTACAGCCAAAGATGCAACGAATCTCAGAGATATACCAAGTCAGGGAGAGGAAAGTACCGTACAGTATACGTTAAAAAACGGTGAAGTGGTTACGCGAACCGGTATCAGTGACAGTGGATGGTCCAGAGTGGAATACGATGGACAGACTTTATATGCCGTGTCCAATTATCTGACGACAGATCTTTCTGTGAAAAAACCGGATCCACAGCCGACACAGCCACCGGCAGAGGATGACGGAATCAAGACAGTTTTTACAGAGTGTAACGAGCAGGTTTCTCCGAAAATTGAAGTGAATCTGCGAACATTACCCAGTGTGACCAACCCGGATTCTCAGGTGGTAGTGAAACTGAAATACGGCAAAGTGGTCACCAGAACCGGAATCAATACGGATTTGGGGTGGTCTAGGGTGGAATATGAAGGGCAGACACTCTACTGTGTCAGCAGTTATGTTTATGTGGTGGAGAGCACGGAATAGGAATTACTTCAAACACAGTTAAGGTGTTGTCTTTTACGGTGAAATGTACGTCAAAACCGGCGAAGGCAACACCGTATTTTCTTTTAGGGTCCTCATGATAGGCAGGTCGTGGATCCATACGGAGTACGTCCAGGATTGCCGCCCTTTTTTCTTCCGGGTACAGGGTGAGAAGTTCCTCCGGGAACCGGACTTCCAGGTTGCGTTCTTCAATCGTATTTAAAAAACCGCTGGTGGCGTCCGGATGGCAGTCAGCATAAGGTAAATACGGCTTGATATCATAAATCGGAGTGTTATCTTTTAAGTCAATACCGGATACGTGTAGTATAGGACCTTTTTCACCAAGCTCCACTTTTTCCAGTTTTACACAAGATAGACCGATATCGTTGGGGCGAAACGGGGAGCGGGTGGCAAAAACACCCATGTGCGTCTTGCCGCCAAGGCGGGGCGGGGTGACTGTGGCAGCCCAGTTGTCACGTTTGGTTCCCTGAAATTGCCATAACAGCCAGATATAATTAAAGCCTTCCAGACCTTTTACTGCATCCGGGTTTCTGTATTCCGGCTCGAAAATGATAGTGCCTTTCAGACTGTCTATGAGTCCGCTTTGCCTTGGAATGCCGAATTTCTCCGGGAAATCGGTGTGTATATGCGCAATAATCTTCATTTCTAATACCCTCTTGTTACATCTTTTTTTTGTTATCTATTGTATCAGACAAAGACGCTTTCCTTCAATCGGAAAATCTCACAATTGATTATCTGCCTGTTTCTCTCTATAATATGTGTTGAGAATATATCGTCGTTCTGCTAAAACTGCGTCAGTGAATGGAGAGAATATGAAACAGAATTATAGATTTGTAATTGCATATGATGGAACAAGGTTTTATGGATGGGAGCATCAGCCCAATACAGATATGACCATTCAGGGAAAGATTGAAAAGGTGTTGTCCCTGATGATAGGATTGCCAGAGGATGAGAAACCGGTGGAGGTTATCGGTGCGGGAAGAACGGATGCGGGAGTGCATGCGAGGGCTATGATAGCCAATGCTTTTCTGGATACTCCTCTTTCCGAGGTTGAAATCAGAGACTATATGAATCGGTATCTTCCGGATGATATCTGTATCAAAGAGGTTCAGATTGCAGGGGAACGATTCCACAGCCGGTACAACGCTCTGGGGAAAACATATTGTTATACATGCTATGTTGGGGATACTAAGCCGGTATTTGACAGAAAATATGTGTATACATTGGAAAAGAAGCCGGATGTGACTGCTATGAGAAAGGCAGCCGGGTATTTGATGGGAGAGCATGATTTTGCAAGCTTTTGCAGCAATCCCAGAATGAAGAAATCAACAGTTCGAAATGTGGACCGGATTGAGATTGAGGAAAAGGGGGATTATTTGACCTTTACTTATCACGGTACCGGATTTCTACAGCATATGGTTCGTATTTTAACGGGGACTCTGTTGGAAGTGGGATTCGGAATGAGGACACCGGGGAGTATGCAGGAGCTTCTGGAGGCGAAAAAAAGGGCGCTTGCCGGTGCAACCGCTCCTGCGCAGGGGCTCTGTATGATGAAAGTGGATTATCATTAAAGGAATGCCGGGGAGTTTATTGGAAATGAAGTTTGGGTTACGAAAGAGAATATTTTTAGGGCAGGTGCTGCTGATTGTTTTTCCGCTTAGCCTTATTACTTTGATTAATTCTTACCAAAGCGAAACCATATTAAAAAATAAGGCACAGGAAATGATTGGATTGACTTGCGATGCAATTAACGAACAGTATGATCGATTTGTTTCTGATCTGGATACTACCAGCAAGGAAATTATCGTCAACAGAGATATTCAGAATGCTCTCTTGAGAGATGTGGATTCTGTGAAGGCGGAGGGTTATGTCAATCTGCAACAGCAGCTTGGCGTGGAGAGTTATCTACAGGAAATTCATTTTTATAAAATGGGGATTCATTCGATTCTTGTTCATGGATTTAACGGTATGAATTTTTGCTATGTGCCGGGTTCTTCCTGGAATAACTATTATGATTCTTCCAGAGAGGATTGGTATCAGGATACGATTAAAAATAAAGGCACGTTATTGATAACCGGTGTACGGCATGAAGAACAATTAATCAGTTATAGCTCTAACAATAACAGAGTGATTACACTTGCGAGACTGATATGGGATATGACATCTTTTAAACCAATCGGAATTCTGCAAATTAATATCGATCCGGATTATCTGGCATCCGTTGGAAAAGAAGCAGCAAATAAGGGTAATATAACGCTTTTTGATAAAGAAAATAATGTTATTATGTCTAACTGGGGAAACGAAGAAGAAGCTTTGGAGGTAGAGCGTATATCGAGTGTTTCCGGGTGGCGAATTGTTTATTATGCGCCACTGGCTGATTTGGTGAAAGAAATCAGAGAAGCCAGAACTTTTTCATGGATTCTGCTGGGGGCGGTTATTTTTCTGGGAATTGTTTTTGCAGTTTTATTGACGGGAAGTATTGTTCGCCCGATACGGAGGCTGGAAGAACAAATGCTGATTGTTTCTGAAGGTGATTTCTCAGGGAATATAGAATATACCCAAAACGATGAGATGGGAAAACTGATTAGGCATTTCAATCAGATGACTCAGAAGATTCAGTCGTTGGTGCACGATATTCAGAGAAAAGAAGAACAGAGAAGGAGGACAGAGATTGCTTCCCTGCAGGCAAGGATAAATCCTCATTTTATGTATAATACGTTAAATACCATCCGATTGACGGCGATGCTTCACAAGGATAACGAAATTGCCAATCAAGTAACTGCGCTGGTTTATTTGTTAAAGAATGCATCAAAGAATGGAGAAAATGCATACAGTATTGCGGAAGAACTTCAAATGATTGAGTCCTATTGTGCACTTATGAAATATCGCTACGAAAACTTTGAAGTGAAAATAGAAGGAGAAAAAGAGGTTTCCGATTATTTGATTCTGCCATTTACCATTCAGCCGATTGTGGAAAATGCAATCTTTCACGGGATAGCTGCTTTGAAGGAACAGGGTGTTATCAGGATTGTTTTTCGGCTGGAGAAGGGAAAAATAGAGCTTGAAATTTCTGACAATGGTGTCGGAATGGATGATGAAATGATTCAAAAGATCTGGAATAAGGATGAACAATCCAAAAGCACAATGAATCATGTTGGAATGCGAAATGTTATAGACAGGCTGAAGCTTTATTTTGGTGAGGAAGCTTCCATGGAGATTACAAGCAAACCGAATGAGGGGACCACAGTGGTTCTTTCCTGGGCTGCTCTACATTGTTGATGGGGTAAAGAAAAAATGAATGTATTGATTGTTGAGGATGAGTTCCTTGCCAGAAAAGGAATTATTGCGCTGATTAATTGGGAGGAAAATGGGTTTCAAATTGTGGGGGAGGCTTCGGATGGAGCGGAGGCACTTGAAATACTACACACCACTCCGGTTGATATTGTGATTACGGATATCAAAATGCCGATTATGGATGGACTGGAGTTGATGAAAAAAGCGCAGGAAGAAAAAATGAACTGCAAATTTGTTGTTTTAAGCGGATTCGATGATTTTGAGTTTGTGAAAGAAGCTATGATTCTCGGGGCGAGGGACTACATTCACAAACCCACGATGAACCCGGATGAGGTCATTGAAACTTTAAAGCGAATTACCAGGGATGAGATAATGTCCAGAGAACTGCTGGAGGATACTCTGAAAAAGTGGCTTATAGAGTATATCGAGGCCGGGTGGCAGGTCAGAGAGGAATCCAAGCTTGATATCAGCAAGCTAGGTGAATTAAGACTGGTTGCCGGAGTGGGAATACTAAAATACAGCAAGGAAAAAGAGTGTTCCAGAGAGGAAATCATACAATTTGATGCATCAGCCTTTGAAATGTTTGAGTTAGAAAAAACATTGGCGCAGGAGACTGCGACCTATGTTCATAATGGAAACTATTATATTCTGATTCGTGAAACCCCATTTTTAGAGGAGGAGAGACAAAGGTTTGACGAGTGTGGTCTCATCTGGGAGGATACTTCTTATAAAAGTCCGTTTGCGAATGTGAGTGAAATATTAGCAATCCTAAAAGAACGCGTGGATGAGCAATACAGATGGGATGAACAGACCTACGGAACCAGTAGATATACAAAAGATATTCTGGACTATGTGAAAATGCATATGGGTGAGAACATTACACTGGAAGTTATTGCTGACCAGATTCATATTACAGCTCCCTATTTAAGCAAACTGTTCCAGAAAGAAATGGGGATTTCTTTTGTGGATTATCTCGTGGGAATTCGAATTGAGGAAGCGAAAAGACTCTTAGTGGATACGGATTGGACGATTGCAAAGATCAGTGAGAGTATCGGTTATGTGAACGAGAAGTATTTTATGAACCTGTTCAAAAAGAAAGTAGGAGATACTCCGGGAAACTATAGAAAAGGTAACTTAAGAGTGCAAAAATAAGTACCTTCCGGGTGGAAAAAGCAAAAAAAGTAACCCAGATAACAGCGAGAGGCTCCTTGTGAAAAGGAGCCTTTTTTTGAAATAATATACTCACAGTTACATAAAACTTATCTGTGACGAAAAGGAGAGGAAAAAAATGAAATGTAAAGGTTTGGTCAGTTTGTTGCTCGCAGGAGTGATGGTGGCGAGTCTTGCAGGATGTGGGACGACAGTTGAGGATAATACGTCAACGCCCAAAGCTGCAGCACCCTCTGATACTAAGGCAGAGAGTGAAGGAACATCGCAGGAAGAAATTGAAGAAGCGAAAGCGGAAGTTACCGTTACCGGAGAGGTTACTATGGTGACAACCGGAATTGAGTATGAAGAAATTATGAACGCTATCAAGGAAGACCTTCCCGGAGTGGAGTTTACGTGGGAACAGCAGGGTAGCAGTACGTTTGAGAATGCTTACAAGACCAGATTGGCAGCAGGCGCAGAAGGCATGGATATTTTTACTCCTGCAAGAGCTGATTATCCTGTTCTTGCAAGTGCAGGTCAACTGTTGGATATCACCGGAGAGACATATTTGGATAACTATACCGATGGTGTCATCAGCTCAGCTGAAATTGACGGAAAAGTGTATGGTATTCCTATTACAGCAAACTGCTATATTGTCTGGTATAACAAAGATGCATTTGAACAGTGCGGTCTGACACAGCCCACCACTTTTGATGAATTGGAAGCTGACTGTGCTGTGTTGAAAGAAAACGGAATTGTTCCGCTTGTAGCATATCCGAAGTCAGGGGCAGAGCAGCTTGCGGCATTTTTCTTCCATGATTTGTTGAGTAAAAACCCTCAGTGGCTGGATCAGTTAAAGACTGGGGAAGCAAAGTGGACTGATGAAGAGGCAGTTGCAGCTTTAGCAAAACTGGAAGAGTGGGTTGACAACGGATATATTCTTGATGGTTCCCTGTCTTTGGATGATACTCAGGCTTATCAGGCATTCTATCAGGGGCAGGCAGCAATGCTGCACAATGGAACATGGTCTATTGATAAGATTGCGGAGGCAGAACCGGAATTCAGTTACGGAGTATTCCCTTATCTGGCAAAAGAAGGAACAACCAACCGTGCGCAGTACTGCCCGGGCAACATCTGGACAATCGCAGCGGAATCTTCCGACGTAGAGGCGGCAAAGGCTGTATTCAACTGGATTTCCCAGCCGGAAAATGCACAGCTCTATTGCAGAACAGCAAAACAGTTTGGAACAGTCAAAGGTATTTCCTTTGATTTCCATGAAGCAGCAGAGGATATCACTCCGTTCTATGAGATGGACAAGACAAAAATGATGCACGCATACCTTACTCCCTATGCAAAGAGTGAACTTGCAACACAGGTTCAGCGCCTGATTGCAAAGGATGAGACTCAGACAACTGCTGAAAAAGCTGCGTTGGCACTTCAGATTGCACAGGATAATGACAATAAGAATTAAAGAGGATGTTTATGAAAACAAAGACAAGTTTCATCCTTTTTCTGGGACCTGCGCTGGTTATTTACACCATTTTCAGGATGGGACCGGCGCTTGCCTCCCTGGCATACAGTTTCACCAATTGGGATGGATTGAGTAAAACTTATGAGTATGTGGGACTATCCAACTATATAGAAGCTTTCAGAGACGAACTGGTCCTGACTTCCATCAAAAACACCATTCTATATAGTGTAATCGTTGTACTGTTTCAGAACGGACTTGGATTGTTTTTTGCAGTGCTGTTAGATAAGCAGTGGATAAGAGGCAAAAATTTTTTCAGAGTGGTGCTGTTTTTGCCTGCAGTACTCAATACAGCGGCAATCTGCTTTATCTGGGCGACCATTTTAAGTCCCACAATCGGTGTATGGGGTAATGTGATGACATTTTTTCATTTGAATTCTATTTTACCCTATGATCTTTTGGGAAGCTCAGACACAGCGCTGATAACAGTGGCGCTTGTGAACATCTGGCAGTACATCGGTTATTCCATGGTTATTTATCTTGCCGGATTACAGGCTGTTTCAAAGGACTATTATGAGGCAGCCTCCATTGACGGCTGCAGCCAGAGAAAAATGTTCTGGAAGATTACGCTTCCGTTAATAGCTCCGTCCATTACGATTAACACGATTCTGACAACAGTGGGAACACTGAAGGAATTTGAACATGTATATTCCATGACAGGTGGTGGTCCGGGTAATGCTTCCCATGTGATGGGGACTGCCATCTATCAGGTGGCTTTTGGAAACACACAGAGATTCGGATATGGAATAGCCATTTCAACATTGCTCATGCTTGCAGTATGTATCGTGACTGTTCTTCAAAGAAAAATAATAGGAAAGGCGGAGATGAACAGTGAAAACTAAAACGACAGCAGATAAAATCATTTCTTACAGTGTGCTGATTCTGATGGTGGCATTGATTCTCTATCCGCTGATGGCTATTTTTCTATCTGCATTTAAGACGATGAGTGATTTTATGGGAAATCCATTGGGAATACCCAAGACGTTCACAGTGGATAATTTTGTGTATGCCTGGAGTAAGATGCACTTTGGAACGTATACTGCCAACAGTGTGCTGGTATCTTCGTTGACTGTGGCGTTGGTTTGTGTTCTGGGTGCAATGGCGGGATATAAACTCAGTTTCAATTTTAAGGGAAATAAGCTTATATTTACATTTTTCCTGGCAGGGATGGCAGTACCGGTTCAATCTTATATTATTACCCTTTTTCAATTTATGAAAAAAATGAAATTGCTGAGTTCTTATCCCGGACTTATTCTGGTGTATACGGCAATTAATCTGCCTTTTGCCATTTTTATTTTTTCATCTTTTTTTAAGACGGTTCCCAGAGAATTATCCGAGGCAGCACAGGTGGATGGATGTTCAGAGATGAGAACTTTCGCGCAGATATTGATTCCAATCAGCAAACCCACTTTGGCAACGGTAGTGATTGTGACAATGATGAATGTCTGGAATGACTTTTTTGTGCAGATGATTATCAATATGGATCAGAAGAAATATACGCTTCCGATGGGGCTTTTAAAATTCAGAAGCGAGACATCAGTCAACTGGACTCCTCTTTTTGCAAGTATTATTCTGGTAGCCTTACCGGTAGCCATTGTGTTTGTGCTATTGCAGAAGCAGTTCATAAAAGGACTTACAAACGGTGCAGTAAAAGGCTGATAGGAGGATGGTATGGAGAAATACGATGTGATTGTGGCCGGCGGTGGTCCGGCAGGAGTGGCGGCTGCTATCGCAGCCGCTGAAAATGGAGCAAAGACATTATTAATTGAAAAATATGGTTTTTTGGGTGGAACTCCTATTAATGCTTCCGTGCCGGTTTTTTGCCCTTACAGTGATAAGAATAAAGCAATCATCGGCGGAATTGGGATTCGGATATTGAGGGGAATGCAAAAAGAAACTTGGCGAAATCCGATTCAGGAAAAAGATAACGGACTGGTGGATTTGGATTGGGTTGTGATTGACCCAGAGGTATTAAAGAGAGTGTTGGACCGTATGGTGTCTGAGAGTGGCGCGGCTCTTTTACTGCACACGGTTGTGACAGGTGTTGAGAAGGAAGGGGATAGAATTTCCCGGATTACTACCTACAGCAAAAGTGGAGTGCAGATGTACAGTGCGGAATGTTTTATTGATTGTACGGGAGATGCAGATTTGGTTGGACTTGCCGGAGGGGAATATGAGTTGGGCGACGATGCCGGAAAAGTGCAGGGCTTGACGCTTTGCATGAGACTTGGCGGTGTCGATGGTGAAAAATTTAATGAATACAAGCAAGTGACAGATGAGGACGGCAATCTACATGTGGCGGTTGCCAGAGCAAAAGCGTGCGGAGATTTTCCCTTGGGAGAAAAGGAAGTAGCTACATTTGTTCTTCAGAACAGAGATTGTGCCGGGGTGAATTTTGGACATATCTATGATGTGAATCCATTGGATGTAAAAGGATTAACTGCGGCGGAAATCAGTGCCAGAGAGAAATCATTAGAACTCCTTGATTTCTTTAAAAAGTATGTGCCGGGATTTGAGAACAGTTATATTCTGAGCACCGGACCTGCGATTGGAGTGCGCGAGTCCAGAAGAATCGTCGGTGAGTACAGACTGACCAGACAGGATTATTATGAACAACGTGAGTTTGAAGATGCGATTGCCAGATATGCATATCCGATTGATGTACATGCGGTTGAGCAGAAGAAAGATCCTGATGGCGAGGATGAATTTGTATCGTCTGCGTATCCGGCAGGAGCTTCTTATACGATACCGTACCGTGCGCTGTTACCGAAGCAGTTGTCCAATGTGATTGTGGCAGGGCGCTCCCTTGCCTCTGACAGAGCAATCAATGGTTCTGCCAGAGTTGCACCGGCATGTTTTGCCATGGGTCAGGCAGCAGGTACAGCAGCAGCATTGAGCGTAAGAGACAAGGTTGGGGTAAAGAATATTGACGTATCTAAACTGAGACAGATGCTGACAGAACAGGGTGCATGTCTGTAAGAAAAAAGGGGGTATTATTTATGAGGTATAGAAAAGAAACGATGCGAGCTGTGGCGGCTTTGTTTTTGGCGGTGATGATGAGTTTGGGGATTGGAATTTATGCGTCCGCCGAAACGGTCGGTACGGTTTATTATGTGGATTCTGTAGCCGGAGATGACGGAAATAGTGGTACGTCTCCAAATGCTCCATGGAAAACACTTGATAAAATAAATGGAACGACTTTTCTGCCGGGAGATACCATTTTGTTAAAATCCGGGTCTATCTGGCAGGGACAGCTATGGCCAAAAGGCTCCGGAACAGCAGAAGCGTTTATTTCAATTGACAGTTATGGTACAGGAAGTATGCCGGTTATTAACGGAGCCGGTTCTGTAGCAGAGACTGTTTATTTGCATAATCAGGAATATTGGAATATCCAGAGTCTTGAGGTGACGAATCTGCATCCGAATGATTATCTGGAACTTTCCCAGAGGGACAAAACACAGCGTTTTGGAGTTCATGTGGTTGCAGAAAATATGGGTGAGGCAAACAGCATTCATATTTCTGACTTGTATGTACACGATATATACGGTGATAATTCTCGAAACGGTTCGAAAAATTCAGGAGGTATTTTGGTAGAAGTAAAAGGAGGGGCTACGGAGACATGGTGGAATGATGTGTTGATTGAAAACTGTACCGTAAGAGATGTGGCTCGAACAGGAATAGCAACCTATTCCAGCTGGAGAAATCAGGGTGGTCATACGGCCGGATTGGGAAGATGGATCGGATGGCAGAATATTGTGATCCGGAATAACATGATTGATACCGTCGGAGGAGATGGCATCATTGTACGAAACGGAATCGGAGCTGTCATAGAACATAATGTTGCTAAGGATTGCAATTATGACAGTTACACGGATAATGTTGCCATCTGGCCGTGGGGGAGCAACGACACTCTGGTTCAATATAACGAAGCATATTCCACACATTCTCAGAGAGATGGACAGGGCTTTGACAGTGATTATAACTGTAATGGTTCCATTTTTCAGTATAATTACAGCCATGACAATGAAGGTGGCTTTATGTTGATCTGTTGTGGGGGAACTCAAAATTTTAACAATGGAACGATTATCCGTTATAATATCAGCCAGAATGATAAAGCCAGAGTTTTTAATTTTGTTGGACCCACCACCAATACGACGATCTATAACAATACGATTTATCTCAATGCAGCTTCCACAACAGAACCCGTGAGGGGTGGAAATTGGGATGGACTCCCGAGCAATGTTTCGTTTTACAACAATATTTTTTACTATGAACATTCCGGTCAGTATGCTGAGATGGAAAAAATATCAAATATTACCTTTGACTATAATGTGTTTTATGGATATCATCCCTCCAATGAACCGGTGGATGCTCATAAGATTACCGCGGACCCTTTGCTGATTAATCCCGGAAGTGGAAGTATAGGCAGAACCACAGTTGACGGATATAAACTTCGCGCTAATTCACCGGTAATCAATACCGGAAAGCAGATAACAGATAACGGCGGTGTGGACTATTGGGGCAACAGTCTGTATACGGTTACCCCTGACAGAGGTGCCTTTGAGTCGGATGTCACGGTAATAAATGATATGCCGGAGCTTTTGACTTTTGAGGCAGAACAGTTGAATATCAGTGATATTTCTGCTGGAATTACCTGCAATGTCAATTATGCTTCAGATGCGAGCAATGGGACCTATCTGATCCTAGAAGCCAATTCTGTAGGAAATAGTGTATCTTATGAGGTAGATATTGAACATGCCGGAGTGTATAAGGTATGCCCCAGAATGAAATTCGGACCGGATCGTGGCAAATGTATTCTGACAATTGCGAAGGAAACAAGCACGGTGTATACAGGTTCGGAGACAGATACCTATAGCTCTTCTTACAATTGGGTGAATACGGATATGGGTGAAGCAGTGATTATGCAGCCCGGAAGATATATTTTCCGATTTGAAGTATCGGGGAAAAACAATAGCAGCAGAGGATACAGACTGTTTTTGGATAATATTGTGCTGGAAAAGACAGGCGAGGTAGAAGGTGTGACCGGAACTCGTTATGAGGCGGAAAACCTGCAGACGGAAGGCCCGGCAACATCACAGAGTGTACAGGGAAACGGATATAGCGGTGGGGCAGCATGCCATACCTATACTTCACAGAAATACCAGTATGTTCAATATGAATTTGATGTTGTTCCCGGAGAGTATGAAATCGTAGTTGGATTGAAAAAAGGATCCAATATGGCTATGGTGTTGCCTTCCATGAGTGTGCCGGGAACTTC
>JAILPF010000101.1 GCA_024699575.1 Acetatifactor sp.
CATAACAATCGAATAGACACAAGACAGAGCACAGTAAGTTACAACCAAAGCCTGAATTACAATAAGTACTACATTTACTGTTTTTCGCATGATTCTCCTCCTTTGCGTCAAGCAAGTGTTAACACGATATCTTCGGGGAAGTTCTACGAACATATCATACCACAAAAATGTTGTTTACGCTATCCACCAGTTCATCCATGCTTTCCATGGTGTTGATCATCTGGCGGAACCTTGCAGAGTTGGGCATGCCCACGGTATACCAGGACAGATGCTTGCGCATCTCTCGCACACCGATGTACTCACCTTTGTATTTCAGTTGCAGGTCTGCATGGCGCAGGATGATTTCTCTCTTCTCGGCGTTGGTGGGAGGGGGAGGAATAATGCCTTCGTTCAGATACGCATTCACATCCCGGAATATCCAGGGGTTTCCCTGAGCTGCCCGCCCAATCATCACTCCGTCGCAACCGGTCTGTTCCAACAGCGCCTGTGCGGATGCGCCATCCACCACATCACCATTTCCGATGACAGGGATTTTCACTGCCTCCTTGACTTTGGCGATGATATCCCAATCCGCCTTGCCGCTGTAGTACTGCTCTCTTGTTCTGCCGTGCACGGCAACTGCAGCTACGCCACAGCTTTCTGCGATTTTGGCAATCTCCACCGCATTGACAGAGTCATCATTAAAGCCTTTTCTGATTTTTACAGTAACAGGCTTGTTAACCGCTTTGACAAGAGCTGTTAAAATCTCTTCCACAAGCTTAGGATTCTTAAGAAGCGCCGAGCCTTCTCCGTTATTTACCACCTTGGGCACCGGGCATCCCATATTCAGGTCAAGGAGGGCAAACGGTCTGTCTTCGATACGTTTTGCCATCTCGCTTAAAATCACCGGGTCCGAGCCAAAAAGCTGCAGCGACACCGGGAGTTCATCCGGGTGAATTTCCAGTAATCCTTCCGTATTTTTATTATTGTAATAAATGGCCTTGGCACTGATCATCTCCATGCACACAAGCCCTGCTCCCATCTCGCGGCATAACAGACGAAATGGCAGGTCCGATACGCCTGCCATAGGAGCCAAAATAATATTGTTGTCCAGGGTTACATTCCCGATTTGTAATGGTTTCGTCATAACATCTCCATTAATTTTTACGGTTCTTTTCATAGATGATACGCAGTCCGTCCAGAGTCAAAGAGCTGTCGTAGATATCAATCTTCTTCGTCTCATCAGCAATAATACGTCCGAGTCCGCCGGTAGCAACCACTTTGAGGTTCGGCAGTTTACTCTCCTCTTTTACCTTCTCGATGATATATTCCGTCTGTCCGATTTGTCCGAACATCAAGCCGGCCTGCATACTGCTGATAGTCTCCTGAGCCAGAATGGACTTTGGTTTCTTGATTTCAATATTGGGCAGCTTCGCTGTCTGTCTCCACAATGCCTCCGAGCTGATACGGATACCGGGGGCAGTAATTCCGGCTGCGAATTCTCCTCCATCCAGCACCAGGTCATAGGTGGTAGCGGTTCCAAAATCAATTACCAAAATAGGTCCGCCGTATTTTTCATAAGCCGCTACCGCATCCACAATACGGTCTGCACCGATTGCTCTGGGATTCTCGGTCAGAATCTTGATACCGGTCTTTACCCCGGGGCCGACGATCAACGGCTCCAGCTCCAGATATCGCATGATACCACTGGTAAGAGAATGCATTACATCCGGTACTACGCTTGCAACGATAGCACCTTCCAGCTTGCTTTTATCAATCCCTTTGCTTTCCAAAAGCTGTGTAATCATAATTCCATACTCGTCTGAGGTCCTGGGGTTCTTGGTCATCATGCGGAAGGTAGCCACAAGCTCCTCATCCTGATAAACACCGAAGGTCAGATTGGTATTCCCCACATCAACTACAAAAATCATCGTTTCCTCTTTTCCGCGCTCTTCGGCGCATTTGCTTATTCCGCTCCTGTTTATTCCTCTTCCAACAATCCCGATAAATCTTCCTTCAGAACAAATATCCGGTAATAAAGGCTCAAAGACTCCAACAGTTCCTGTCTGTTTTTTCTGATCTCGGAAATCAACAGTCCACTGGAAATCTCATCATAGTAGATATCATCTTCCTCGGCATTGGTCTCCATGGAAAGAGTGCCGTCCTCCTCAAATACAATCGTAAAGATTCCTCCCACTTCCTCCGTAAACAGCACACAGATAATGTGCAGCTCATTTTTGATGGACTCAGGGATTCCATTAAACTGCTCATTGAAATAATATTTTTTCTCATAGGCATTTGCACCGCATAGCACAATTCTACCGTCTTCCATACTGTAAATCCTTTCTAAATACAACCTTCGTCCGTCCGCAGGAAAACTGCCAACTCTACACGTATCCGTAAATCCCACGCACCGAGACTTCTCCGGCATATACATTCTGAGTCTTTCCGTCCGACATACGAACTGTCAATTCTCCGCTGTCTGTGATGCCGACCGCTACAGCGCGGTACTCTCCCTTCGGATCCAGCACGCAGACCTCTCTTCCGATATTTACCAATAGCTTGTGATATCGCTCTTTCATTTCCGCAAGGCTCTCCGTGCCAAGGAACAGCTCATACAATTCCTCAAACGAAGTCAGAATTGCTGTGAGTAATTTACTTCGTGAGATGCGTTGTCCACTGATTGTCTCGATATCCGTGGCTTTATCCACCAGTTCCGGTCCAAATTCCTGAGAAAAAACATTGATTCCCACACCGATAACCACATACTGTATGTAATCCTGCTCGGCGCTCATCTCTGTAAGAATCCCGCAGACTTTCTTTCCGTCTACCACGATATCATTGGGCCATTTGATACCAACCTTTTCCGCCGTCCCGGCATCCAGAACCTTTTGCAGGCCTTCCGCCACCGCAAGTGCCATCACAACCGTAAGCTGTGAAGCTTTATCCGGTGCAAAATCCGGCTTTAAAAGCAGGGTGTAATACACATTTTTACCGGAGGGGCTGCTCCAGCTCCTGCCACGTCTGCCTTTTCCCGCAGACTGCATGTCAGCCACCACCAATGTCCCTTGGCCTGCTCCTTTCTCCGCCAAAAGCTTAGCCTCTGTATTGGTGGAGCCAATGGTCTCATGGAAGAACAAGGGTCGTCCCACCCACTTGGTTTCCAGACGGCTTTCCAATTCATTTTGTCCGAAAATATCTTCATTTACAAGCAGGCGATACCCTTTATTCTGCACCGCCTCTATCTCGTATCCCTGTTTTTTCAACTGTCCGATGGCTTTCCAGACTGCTGTCCGGGACACATGAAATCGTTCGCAGAGTTCCTGTCCGGACACATAGTCCGCACGTGCTCTCAAAAGTGCTAATATTTCCGCTCTCATTTATTTTGCTCCGCTTACAGCGTAGCTGCCTTCACAGCTTTGATGGTGTGCATGCGATTCTCCGCCTCATCAAATACCACTGATTTCTCTGATTCAAATACTCCGTCGGTCACTTCCATCTCTGTGATGCCAAATCTTTCTCCCATCTGAGCACCGATTTTGGTCTTCAAATCATGAAATGCAGGAAGGCAGTGCATGAAAATCGCTTTTTCACCCGCATTGTCCATAATTTTCTTATTTACCTGATAAGGAGAAAGCTCTCTGATTCGTTCCTCCCATACTTCATCCGGCTCGCCCATGGATACCCACACGTCAGTATAAACCACATCCACATCCTTGGTTCCTGTCATTGCATCCTCAGTAAGGGTGATGCTGCCCCCGGTCTGCTCTGCAATCTTCTCACACTCCTCAACCAGTTCTTTTGCCGGGAAGTATTTCTGTGTGGTACATGCTGTGAAATGCATACCCATCTTTGCGCAGGCAACCATCAGAGAATTACCCATATTGTAACGGGCATCGCCCATATAGGTGAGTTTGATTCCCTTTAAAAATCCGAAATGTTCTCGAATCGTCAAAAGATCTGCCAGCATCTGTGTAGGATGGAATTCGTTGGTAAGTCCATTCCACACCGGTACTTTGGAATATTTTGCAAGTTCCTCCACAATAGACTGTTCAAATCCACGGTACTCGATTCCATCATACATTCCAGCAAGTACTCTGGCTGTATCTGCTATGCTCTCCTTTTTTCCAATCTGGGAACCGGTAGGGTCCAGGTAAGTACTTCCCATTCCCAAATCGTGTGCTGCCACTTCAAAAGCACATCGGGTACGTGTACTGGTCTTCTCAAAAATCAAGGCCACATTCTTTCCACGCAGTGTGTCCACAGGAATTCCCTGTTTTTTCTTGTTCTTAAGCTCTGCGGCCAAATCCAAAAGATACAGAATTTCCTCAGAAGTAAAATCCAGAAGCTTTAAAAAGTCACGTCCCTTTAAGTTCATAGCAAGTAATCCTTTCTGTGTTTATTTAAATGTGCTTTTACTATACTTCATCTTTTTCGGTTTTTCAACCCCGTGATAAAAAACATCCCCCGCACCGTACATCGCACGGCGTGGGGGATGTTCAATGGTTCATCGTTTATAATCCGGCATTACTTTGTTCCCTGTTTCCAGGCAGTTGCCAGACTTGCAATTCCTTCGAGCTCTGCCGGAAGAAGGATTGTGGTAGCCTGACCATCGGCAACTTTCTCGAATGCTTCCAGACTCTTAATCTTGAGGACCGCCTCATCCGCACCTGCCTCTTTAATCATGCGGATACCGTCGGCGTTAGCCTGCTGTACTTTGAGGATTGCCTCCGCTTCACCTTCTGCCTCACGGATCATTTTCTCTTTTTCAGCCTCTGCACGAAGAATTGCAGACTGTTTATCAGCTTCTGCACGAAGAATTGCGGATTCCTTGGCACCTTCTGCCTCAAGAATCTTAGCCTTCTTCTCACCTTCCGCACGGGTGACCGCCTCACGTCTCTCACGTTCCGCTTTCATCTGTTTCTCCATCGCATTCTGGATTTCTGCAGGAGGAATGATATTCTTAAGCTCTACACGGTTTACTTTGATACCCCAGGGGTCGGTAGCGATATCCAGCGCTGCTCTCATCTTAGTGTTGATGGTTTCACGGGAAGTCAATGTCTGGTCTAACTCCAGGTCACCGATAATGTTACGAAGGGTTGTGGCTGTCAGGTTCTCGATAGCCATCATAGGGTTCTCAACACCGTAGGTGTAAAGCTTCGGATCGGTAATCTGATAGAATACAACAGTATCGATTCTCATGGTAACGTTATCCTTGGTGATAACGGGCTGTGGTGGGAAATCTGCTACCTGCTCCTTTAAATTTACTCTTCTTGCAATCTTATCTACAAAAGGAGCTTTCAAGTGAAATCCTACAGACCAGGTACCCTGATATGCGCCAAGTCGTTCCACTACGTAAGCCTGCGCCTGAGGAACGATTTTAATACATGATACAAAAATCCATAAAATTAATACAATTAAAACTGCTACAAACGGCATACTCCACCTCTTCCTGTGCCGCTCTTTTGTCGGCACTCTTATTTTTATACTGACACTTCATTAATCCTCTTCCGGTTCAATGGAAATAGCAGGCTGCTTTTCCTCGGAAAGATTCTGTGCCACTGCGGTGTCGGCTTTTACAATCAACTTTACACCGTCAATGGATACCACATCCACCACCATGCCTACCGGAAACTTTAGATTGGGATCAAAGCTTCTTGCGCTCCATTCCTGACCGCCTACCGTAACCTGTCCGATTCCCTGAAGATTATCGATTTCGCTGATTACAATCGCCTGTCGCCCAACCAGACTTTCCGCGTTGGTCTTTACCCTGTCTTTGTTAAAATATTTTACCGCAATGGGTCTTGTAAAGATTAAGAGTAACAGGGAAACTGCCACAAACAGTATCGCCTGCACGGCCAAGGGCAAATTCAATGCTGCCGCAATCACTGCGAACAAGGCTCCTGCGGCAAACCAGATGGATGTCAACCCCAGACTGATAATCTCGCCAATGACAGATGCAATCAAAACAACCAGCCAGAACATAATCATTTCACTCATATGTTTCTCCCCTTTCCAACCTATTGGTTATTATTCCATCTATCATAAAGTTTACTACAAACATCACTCTGAATCAATCCTATTGTATGCACAATACACACATCTAACGTGCATGCCATTACACAATCTATGCAATATATAGATGAATTATGTCTCCTCGGCTCCAACAAAATACAGACACAGCATGGTGATATCGTCAAACTGAGGAGCCTCACCCACAAATTCATCCACATCGCTATGCACAGTATGAAGAATTGTTTCCGGTGACGCATTCGGATCCCGATTCAGTGAATCCAGCATTCGCTCTGTTCCGAAAAGTTCATTATTCGCATTCGTAGCCTCAGCCACGCCATCTGTATAAACAAACAGGCTGTCACCCGGATGTAGTTCGAATTCATGCTCTTTGAAGTGCATTCCCTCCATGGTAGCCACCGCCGGGGAGTGACGATAGATCTGCAACTCATACTGACCGCCGGCACGGCGCAAAACGGGATGTTCATGACCGGCATTGGCCGCAAGACCTTTCCCGGTTTTCACATCCAGAATAGCAAACCAAACCGTGACAAAGAGTTCCGCTTCGTTGCCTTCACAAAGCATTTCATTTACATACTCCAATATTTCAGAGGGTCCTCCACCCATCTGAGCACGGTTCTTAATCAAAGTCTTGGCAATCACCATGAACAATGCCGCCGGAACTCCCTTACCGGACACATCCGCCATTACCATACCCAGATGATTCTCATCAACCAGGAAGAAGTCATAGAAATCGCCCCCCACTTCTTTTGCAGGGGTCATGGAAGCATAAATGTCAAATTCTTTCCTTTCAGGAAAGGCAGGGAAAATACGCGGGAGCATATCCGCCTGAATCTGGGTGGCAACATTCAGTTCCGCTCCGATACGTTCCTTCTCCGCTGTGATGGTTCGGATATTTGCAATGTAGTTGACAATATCGCTCTCCATCCGGCTGATAGCCTCAGCCAATTCCTGCATTTCATCCTTTGTTCCGATGTTTTCAAGAGAAACAGATTTCGTTCCTCTTGAAGCATTCTCTTCAAATCTTCTATTGAATAATAGTCCATAGAGATATTCTCATCTGTCAGACGTTTAATCTCCGGTAAGTCACCCATTTCCGCATTCCGAATTTTCAGCTTCATTTACTTATCCTCTTTTAGTATGATTTGCAATGTGTTGACACCAAAAGCTCTCTGATAGTTAACCATCTCGACCATTTTCTTAATCATCCTTACACCCATAAACACATCGTCCTCAATGACGCCATCCCCGGGTGAGAAATAAAAAGGATTAAATGCGATTCCATTGTATCGGACACGAACACCCTTGACCTCGTTGACAGAAAAAGCACGCAAATCAAATTTAAGCTTTTGGGCACCATGCTCTTCGTTAATCTGGCGGATTAAGGTCATTACTTCTTCCATGCTCATTTGCAGTCGCATCGTCTCCTTGATGCTCATACCATTCGTCGCACAGAATTCGCTGATTCGCTCACTTGCACTTACAATCTCATCCACATCCGCACTTACGGAAAAGTTTAAAACTTTTCCTGTTTCCTCGTTGTAAAGATTAGTCATCAGATAGCGGGAATCCTTTTCATTTCGCCGATGATGAATTCCCGTCGCCCCCACCAGACAACCACTGTAGCAAGTTCCGCAAACAGCAAAAATGCCAATGGGGAAATATGTGCGCTGAATACCAGTAACAGTCCCATATACGTCATCAGGATTACCCGTAAAAAGATTAATGCATTTGACCAGGTATTTAAGCTCGTCATATTATAGTATGTCGTCAGGATATTCAAAAAAAGCGCCGAAAAAACAGAAAGTGCCATCCAGACAAGTGGAACCAGCAGGTTTTCTGACAGGCCATACATTTTGGAAATAGCACCCGATAATATTGCACATAATGCCAAAAAAACCGCTCCCGAAATACTGCCTGTCTTCCATTCCTCCCGTAACAGCAGGCGGCAGCTTCCATTGTCACGCTCCCCGCTAAACACACCCAGCATTGCGCTACCTGCAGCCGGCACGCCCAGTGTAATGCACTCTCCAAATCCGCATATTCCGTTTACCGCAGTAAATATCGCAACAAGCTTCGGCCCCCCGTGAGCCATCAGCATCCCGTTGATAATCAGCAGTCGTATCGTTGCACAGAGATTATTGAACGCAGATGGAGAGCCGACAGTGATAATTTCCAGCCACTCTTTCCGGTTACGCACCAGTTCCGGGTGCCAGCTGTATGAACTGTCCTTGGAAAACAGGCGAAGTAATCCATAAAGGCAGGATAGAGCAGTGGCGATCACACTGGCTAATCCTGCTCCGAAAACTCCCATATCCATATAGTAGACAAACAAAACATCCAGATTCTTCCCGTCCAGACGCAGGTACCAGAAAGGGATATAGATTACAATCTTCGGCAATGCTCCTATCAATGTAATCACAACATACTGCATCACATATCCACGAATCAATTCGTCCGAACAGAGAAAATCCACCAGCGAATTGCGAAACAGCAGGGCTAGTACAGTAATTATGATGGATGCCAAAACAGATACATTCAGACCGGTGCAAAAAAAGTTATCCCTCTTCGACACGTCACCAATACCGATGGCTTTGGCTGCCGGGATTTCTGTGCCTGCAGCGAAAAATGAGCCCACAACGCACAGGGCGAGGTATATCGGCAGGCTTATGTTTATCGCTGCCAGTGCATCTGTGCCGATGCGTCTGCCCACCAGAATCCCATCTACAAATACATTAATATTGACGCTCATAATCGAGAGTGCTCCGGTAATTACTGCTTTGCGGTAGGTACTACGAATAAATTCAACATTTTGCGATAGTCCGGTTTCTTTACTTATATTTTGTTTTTTATCTGTTGGATGCATAAATCCCCTCAATTTTCAGTGGAGCGATTCGTAAGACTGTTACGATGTGAAGTAGTTAATTGCTTACTGTGTATCTATATACTAATTATATTTTAAATCCGGGGAATGTCAAAAAAGCACAGCTTATATCAGGCAATCAAAAAAGGGACTGTAGCCAGTCCCTTTTGATGTCATTGCCACTTTTTCGGTAGCATACTCTGTATTTAGTTTTAATAGAATACATGATTTCCGATCACAAGTCCATCTCTTCCATTGTTTCGACGGAAGTGTGTACAATCACCAACATTGGATGTACCGGAAAGTGCATCCTCAGCTGCCTGGATACAGCTCTGATTGATTTTACCGGATTCATATACTTTGTTTACTTTACCGTTCATGGCAGGTGTAAACTGACCTGATGCATAAATGACACCGTGAATGCTGTCCGGATATGCACCGCTTCTTACACGGTTCATAACAACTGCACCAACTGCCACTTTTCCTTCATAGCTCTCACCGCCGGCCTCACACTGAATCAGTGCTGCCAAAAGCAGTGTAGTGTCGGCATCTGTAGTGTATTCGCCGTAATTCACATGACGTTTAGCTTCTCTCTCAGCCGCCTCTCTGGCTTTAATCTCCTCCATGGTCTCCCCGGCGTCGATCACAAAATCCAAGGTGACAAACTCTTTGGAAACATATCCGTCCGCACCTTCATAGTCAATACAAATCCACTCGTCATTGCTGTTGTCCACTACTTCAACAACCTCTCCCTTAGGGAGTAGACCAAGTGTTGAGGAATCTGCATTGGGTTCAGTACGCACACGCAAAGTCTCTGTATCGATGGATGCAGTCATCATGCCGACATTATTGGCCAATTGCTTTGCATCCTCATCAAAGAGCAGGTAGGCATCCTTTGCCCATCCTATCACATTGCCGGACTGTATTTTCGTCCATCCGTCCTTTTGCTCTAAGATTGTTCCTCCACAATCCTTGTATAATTTACCGATTTTCTCGGCATCCTCGCTGGCTTCGCTTCGAACATTCAAAGCGTTTTTTACATTGGCCATCACCAATTTGGATTTCTCTTCCTCTTTGGAATCCAGGCTCAAGTTCAGTTCTCTAGCTGTAGCTTCGATAACCTCTGCAGTGTTGACTGCTCCGGGGTCAAGAATGGCTGCTACACCGTCATTCAATTTATCCAGGTAATTATTGCTGCCAGCCTGTACGGTAATACCCATCTCCAAAGTCGCCCAGCAAAATACGAGCAGACTGAGCAAGGAAATGCGTATTCCTCTGCTTCTTGCCATGTTGTTTACCTCCAACAAATCTTCTGTAATAAATTGTATCACTTTCTTGAAAATTTTATTACAAAATTGTTAAATTTGTTACGAAGGATATAATAACAAAAGCAAAGTAATTTGTCAACCCCTGGCAAAACCCAGTATTTTCAAGGCTTTTACATGTTTCTGGATTTTTCGATACACGCTTCCATGGCGTCCATCACTGCTGCGCGGAGGCCTGTTTCTTCCAAAACCTTAACCGCCTGAATAGTGGTTCCTCCGGGGGAACAAACCATGTCTTTCAGTTCACCGGGATGCTTTCCGGTCTCCAGAACCATCTTTGCACTTCCAAGAACGGACTGGGCAGCGAACTGATATGCCTGTGCTCTGGGCATCCCCTCCGCAACCGCTTCATCAGCCATCGCTTCTATAAACATAAACACATAAGCCGGAGAGCTGCCGCTGACTCCAATCACCACATCCATCAAGCGTTCAGGGACAACACTCGCCACGCCAAAAGAGCGGAGAAGTTTCAGAACCTGTTCCAGTTCCTGCTCACTCACATGCTCTCCGACACAGACCCCTGTGCATCCTTCCCGAACCAAAGCAGGTGTGTTAGGCATACAGCGAATCAGCTTTCTGCCCTCTCCACCAAAAGCCTCAGCCAGATAAGAAAGGGATCTTCCGGCTGCGATGCTGACAATCAGGGCATCCTTTTTCACAACGTCTTTGATTTCTGCAATCACTTCCGGAAAAAAGATGGGTTTTACAGCCAGGAACAAGATATCTGACTGCTTGGCAACCTCTACGTTGGATATAGTTGTAGAAATATTAAATCTGTCCTTAACTTTTTCTGCTGTTGCTTGCGTTTTGCAGGAGCCGGCAATCTCCTCTGGCTTTGCAATCCCTTTCTGCAGCATACCGCCAATCATTGCGGTAGCCATGTTACCTAATCCGATAAAACCAATTTTCATTATAATATACTCCCTTCTTGTATTTATTAAATCTAGTTTTTATTTCTTTGTCTATGAGCTTCGTAAATCAGTAGTGCGGTTGCTATTCCTGCATTCAGGGACTCAACTTTCCCTTCCATAGGTATTTTCAAGTATTTTTCCGCTAAATCGGCAGTCTCTTTTTTTAATCCGTTGCCCTCATTGCCAATCAGGAATGCCGTAGGCTCGCAAAACGAAAAAGAATCATAATATTCCTCACCTTTTAAGTGCGCTGCATAGGTATGAATCCCGGATCTGTGAAGGATTTTAATGGTTTCTTCCAAATCCTCCACATAGACGAAAGGTACTCTGTATACAGACCCCATTGTGGAACGGATGGTCTTCGGGTTAAAAATATCCACAGTACCTTTGCTCATAATAACGCCTGTTATTCCAGCTCCCTCTCCGGTTCTCAGAATAGTTCCAAGATTTCCCGGATCC
>JAILPF010000110.1 GCA_024699575.1 Acetatifactor sp.
CGAATCAGATACAGATGATCCGAGCTATCCATACCCTGAACATGATGTATCAGATGACTGATACCCAATTCATCGCACACTGTATCGTACTTTTCCACAATCGTTTTTCGACGCTTCAAAAGTTTCGGATAACGGTCTAACTGTCTCAACCCAATAGATGCCATTATATCTGTCATGTTGCATTTATACCATGGACCGATGACATCATACTCCCAGGCACCAATCTTGGTCTTTGCAAGCGCATCCTTGCTCTGCCCATGGAGGCTTAAGAGCTGATACATCTTGTAGATTTCACCATTCTCCACTCCCGGAATCTCTCTCCAGGTAGCCGCTCCACCCTCCGCTGTAGTAAAGCATTTCACAGCATGGAAAGAGAAAGAGGTAAAGTCTGCAATTGCACCACAATTTTTTAATGTACCACCGATCACACGGCTTGCGCCCAGTCCGTGTGCACAATCAGATAATACTGCAACACGTCCAATACTTCTCTGTATTCTGGAATTCAAATCTCCCAAAGGCGTTCCATCTGCATCAATCGGTCTAAACAAATGTCTTTTTCTCTCTACAATTTCGAAAACTTTCTCATAGTCAGCCACAGCGCCGCCCAAGTCTACAAGAACAACTGCCTTAGTCTTCTCAGTGATAGCCGCTTCTAATGCCTCATAGTCCATCTCCGGGCAATGGGTAATCTTATCACCATTCTTCTGGATATCGACAAATTTGATGGTTGCTCCGCAATGTTCCACCACAGATGCGGTAGCCGTATAGGTATAAGCAGGCACAATGACTTCGTCCCCCGGTCTAATCCCCCACACTCTCATGCTTAGCTCTTCCGCAGCGGTGGCAGATCCAAGACACACCAACCGTTCTTTCCATCTGTCCGGCTCTGCCTCTGTATCCAAATCTGTTCTTCCGGTCTCAATATAGGCTGCCAGTCTTCTCTCCAAAAGTTTCGTCTTGGGTCCGGTAGTAATCCAGCCTGACCGAAGTGCTTCGCATACCTCATTTATCTCAGCTTCGCTGATGTCCGGAGGACTAAAAGGAATACTTTTTTGTCCTGTCTCGACCGGTGTCTCCATCAAAGAACTTTCTTCATTCTCATTCACATAGTCGAAATAGCTGGTATAATCTCTAAGGGTCAAATGCCTGCTCTCACAGAGTCTCTGAATTTGTCTTCTGTACTCTCCCCCTATCTTGGGGTCAGCAATTACAATGCATTTGATGCCATGCTTCTCAAGCACCATCTCTGTTTCATCGCTCTTATATACCGGAAGTCCATCCATAGACATACCGTAAAAGTCATCATCAATTAGACAACTCGGTTTATAGGCCACCCCACCATCCAAGAGTCGGATGACATAGCTTCCCGTCTCGCCTGCTCCCACAATTAGGGCATTAAATGTTTTTTTGACTCTATTTCTGCGTTCTACCAGTACGAATCGATATGCAAATCTGGATACTGTTACAAAACAAAGTTGTAGTGTTGCTCCAATAACATAAAAAGTCAACGGCATTTTCTGCAGAAGTATCATTGTCCCTGCCACTTGAACAGCGCTCGTCAGAATCGAAGCTGCAAAAATTCGATTGAGATCATTAATTCCGGCAAATCTCCACATGCCGCCATATAGCTTAAGCAAGAAGAAAATTAAAATACAAAACAACGTATAAAAAGGCGCATATTTACTATAAATGAAGGGAAGTTCCCTCAGCGGAACAGAATAGTCCACCCCCATATTAATTCTAAGAAGCAACGCGAGATAATATGCTGCATTCACCGATATAATATCTATTAAAAATATCCACAAATCACTGCGGAATATTTTTTTTATCTTATCCATTTACTTATCCTTTTCCTCTTCCTCGTACAACAACACAAACTGTTCGTCCTGCTTGTGCTCTTCCTTTTGGCGGATACGTTTCTTACGCTTGATTTCCTCCACCAATCGAACTCCTATCAGTGTGAGTAAAAACAAGGCAATCAGTACCACCCAGAAGATAGCAATTGTCTTTATCTGCTTTCCTCTTTCTTCACCTGTAGCAACAAGCGAAGCTTCTATATCTTGAACTGATTCGGTAGGCTCTTCAAACGTTTCCTCCTCAGATTCCTTTTCCATTTCATTTTCTTCCGAAACTTCTTCTACTACTTCCTCATCCATGGTGAGATAAAGAGTATAAAAGTTTCTTGCCCCGTCAGCATTCTCAGCCTTCAGCTTTATAACATTTTCACCCACACCGAATTCGTCTGTAAGTCTCGTCACAGTTAATCCGGTTGAAGTGGCATATTCCAGACTGTCCGCATAGGGTATGGTGACCCGGGCTGTCAAATTCTCCTGATTAACAGTACATTGCACCCCGTTGATAAATAAATCTGTGAGCATTGCGTCCTCCGCAGCTGCTACGATAATCGGAGCTGTCGCTCCATCTTCCACAGGTTCGCCATTGATAGCGATTACTTTCAATTCCTGTTCTCCGCCCGCCCTGGAGCGAAAATTAAACATATATTTTTCTGAATTCTTTCCGGTGCTGTCCCGTAGAGTTAAAATCTCTCCATCCACCGAAGCATCTCCCGGGGAGACACTCGCGTATTCCATGAATTCCGGATTAAATTGCAAGGTCACCTCTGCATCACCGATTGCAGTATTACTTTCAAGGTATACTCCAACCTTAAAATCTGTCTTATACTTCGGCTCATAGGAATCTGAGCCGTAATGAACTGTCAACCCAGCCGCTGATACTTGAAGCGGTGTGCTCATCATCAGTATAGACGCAATA
>JAILPF010000160.1 GCA_024699575.1 Acetatifactor sp.
AAGTTCAAAGCTGGTAAGGCTTTAAAGGACGCTGTCAACAAATAAGAAGGTTGAATCTGAAGGCTGCTCATTGCGAGCAGCCTTTTTTTCTATAGGAAATTGCGTCCGTTAGGACGCGTAAGATTACGAGTTGCAAAGCAACTCGGTTGCAGTGTCGAAGACACTTTTTATGTAAGGAAGGACAACAATGAGATTAGATGAATTTTTAAAGGTATCCCGTCTGATAAAAAGACGGACTGTTGCTAATGAGGCTTGTGATGCGGGCAGAGTGCTTGTCAACGACAAGGTGGCAAAGGCATCTGTGAATGTAAAAACGGGAGATATTATTGAAATTAATTTTGGTAACAAAGCAGTTAAAGTGGAGGTTTTAGATGTGCAGGAAACCATTCACAAAGAAGATGCAAAGGATTTATATCGGTATTTATAAAAACAAAAGAATAAGGCTTTGCCTGTACTAAAATCCCCCTTTTTATCATACAATGGTTTAGAAAAGAAACCGGATGTGTGGAAAAGGGGGATTTGTTTGGAAGAAAGCGGACGTGCAGGTACACATAAAATTGTTATGAATGCAAGAAAAACGGCTGTAATTTCGGGCGTTTTGGATGTATTATCCTTTGACACCAAGGAAGTTTTGCTGCAAACGGATTTGGGCATTCTTTTGCTTCGCGGAGATGATTTGCATGTAAACCGTCTTACCTTGGAAAAGGGTGAAGTGGATTTGGATGGCAGAATTGACAGCCTTTCCTATTCCGAGAACAGTCATTTAAAGGGAGAGGACAGCTTCTTAAAAAAGCTGTTTCGATAGTTCATGAGCGAAATGATTGCGTTGGAAGTGAGATTTTTTCTGGGAAGCTTTTTAAGTGGTATTTTTTTGCTTTTTGTATATGAAATGCTGCGGCTGTGGAGATGGCTGGTGCCACATGGAAAGCTCTGGGTGAACGTTGAAGACTTTTTCTTTTGGGTGGCAGCCAGTGGTTTTCTCTTTCAGATGATTTACCGTCTGAACAGTGGGGTTATCCGTGGATTTAGTATCGTTTGCCTGATAATGGGGATGATTGTAGGGCAAAAAATTGCAAAAATCGGGAAGAAGGGATTGAAAAAAACCGGGAAACCAGTTAGAATGGGAATAGAAGGGTTGAGACGGTTTTTTTGGAGGAAACATGAGAAACGATAGAAGAGATAAGAAAACGACAAAAAAGAATCGGAAAAATCTATTGTTGGTAGCAGGCGTTGTTCTGGTGCTTTGCGTTGTGATGTCTGTTGGAAAGGTACGCCTGGAAGAAAAAAGTGCTGCATGCGAACAAAGACTGGAGGAGCTTGAAAAAGATCTTTCCAAAGAAGAAAAGCGGGCAGATGAAATTGAAGATTATAAAAGCTATGTTCAGACAAAAAAATTTATTGAAGAAGAGGCAAGAGATAAGTTAGGGCTTGTTTATCCGGATGAGATTATTTTTGAGGCTGAGGAATAAAAGATAAATGAAAGGATGGCGGTAGTCATCCTTTTTTTTGGGAAAAGCAGAGAGGAAGAAGTGAGAAATGCAGGAGTCAAAAACACAAAAGAAAACCATAGAAGAAGCATCTGCGATTTTAAAGAAACTGCCTATGAAATTACAGGTGGAGACAGTTTTGCTTTTGGAAAGCTACGGGCGTATTGCAGCGGAAGATATACGAGCGGCTGTCAGTGTACCTGCATTTCCAAAGAGCGCCTATGATGGCTATGCAGTGAGGGCAGAGGATTTGAAAAATGCTACGGAACAGATACCGGTTCGCCTAAAGATTACAGAGACGCTGGCAGCCGGTGCGGTGGCAAAACAGCCGGTGCTAAATGGCATGGCGGCAAGGATTATGACCGGAGCGATGCTGCCGGAGGGCGCAGATACGATTATCATGCAGGAAAAGGTGTTGCATGAGGGTGAATACGCTGTTTTTAGTGAAAAAGAAGCACAGGGAGCGAATGTAGTTGCCATAGGTGAAGATGTATTGGAGGGTACGATACTTCTAAAAAAAGGTGAAGTGTTGACTCCGGCGGCAGTTGGAAGTCTGGCAGCACAGGGATTTACAGAGGTGATCGTGTATAAAAGACCAACGGTAGCTGTTCTTTGCACCGGAAACGAGCTTTTAGAAGTGGGGGAAGCGCTGATACCGGGGAAAATCTATAGTAGCAATGGGGCACTGTTAAAGGGCTATTTGTTGCAGTATGGTGTAAAACCGAACCTGTATGGAACGGTTGCAGATGAAAAGGAAGCGCTGGCAAACGCGCTGAAAAAAGCGATGGAAGAAAATGATATGGTCATTACGACCGGTGGAGTGTCTGTGGGCGAATTTGATTATATGGCAGAAACACTGGAACAGCTTGGCGCGGATATTTTGTTTCACCGGCTGGCGTTTAAACCGGGAGGTGCTATGTTAGCTGCCCGCTTTAAAGATAAATTAATTTTAGGACTTTCCGGTAATCCGGGGGCGTGTGCAGTAGGGCTTTTGTATGTAGGACTTCCTTATCTTCGAAAGCTTTGCGGGGAGAAAACTCCGGAACTGTTAAAAGAAACCGCATTGCTGAAAGAGGAATATAAAAAAACGCGAAAGGGAATGCGGATATTAAGAGGGCATGCAGCGATTGAAAACGGTACGTTGGTATTTTATCCGATTAGTAACCAGAGAAACGGGGCAATCAGCTCTATGGCAAGCTGCAATGCGCTTGCAGAACTGACAGAGGGGGAAGAACCTTTAAGACAGGGAACGCAGATTCCTGTCTTGCTGCTTTAACTTCTTAAGACGGGAAAAGTTCCTCTAACTCCCTAAAAACTTCAAATCGTCAGCATTTTGTCAAAAAGTTTTTTCTCGCGGGGGCGCGCATTTGACAAAAAAAGCTTCTGCGGAAAGATATACTTAGAAGTGATGGAAATGACGAAGGGAGTGGAACGATATGAAGAAAAAAAGAAAACTATTGGCCGG
>JAILPF010000167.1 GCA_024699575.1 Acetatifactor sp.
TCCACGCGGTTTTCCGCGTACTGCGCCGCCGCTGTCTGATTTAGTGACGATTCCGGCTTGAAATAGCAGACGCGGAAGGGAATGCCCCGATGCTTGAAGCCGTGCCGCAGCACCGACACAAGCCCGTCCATGTCGCAGGCATTGTTGAAAGCCGCGCAGAACTTCCGCACCGTGTCGATCCTGTTGGCGTTCTCGAACCGCGCCCACGCCTTCGGCTGGGTCTTCCGGACGAAAACAATCAAAGTATCGACAAACAGCCCCGCTTTCGTGTCGTAAACGTCCGTGCCCTTCGTGTAGCCGCCCGCAGGGGACAAAAACGCCGCCTCGATGTCGGACTCAAACCGCTTTTCATTCGTCGCGTCAATAGCCATGAAATTCACCTCGAACCCATTTTCTATATTGACAATTTTATGTAATTAGAATACGATTATATAATAATTACAGAGGGAGTATTTGTCTATGTATCAATTCCGTGACCCGATACATGGATTTATCGATGTATCCGAGGACGAACTGAAAATTATCAATTCAGCGCCTTTTCAGCGATTGCGCAATATTCGTCAGCTTGCGACAACATATTTAGTATATCATGGCGCAGAACATACGAGATTTGGTCATTCTCTCGGGGTCATGCATCTTACTTCCAGAGTTTTTGATTCTATTATGGAGAAAAATCCATTGCTTTTCTCCGATGATGAAGAGGAAAATCGTAAACTCTGTTTATGGTATCAGCAAATCTTGCGATTGATTGGGCTTACTCACGATTTGGGGCATGCACCATTCTCCCATGCCTCTGAGGAATTGTTTGAAGATGGCAAGCGACATGAAGATTATACGAAGCAAATTCTCTTTGAGACAGAAATTTCAGGATTGATAAAAGAAATCGGAAAAAATTTTAAAAAAGAATATGGTCCCAAATATGAAATTACTCCTGAATTGATATGGATGATATATGAAGGAAAGGACTTTTTGAACGAAAAATTTATAATGCCGGATTTTATGTTTCTTCATGAGTTTATGGATGGAGAACTTGATTGCGACAAAATGGATTATCTTTTGAGGGATTCCTATTATTGTGGAGTAACATACGGAAAATATGATTTGAATAGATTCGTTTCAACTTTGACAGCATATAAAAATAAAAAGGAAAATGTTTTGAAGATTGCTATTGAACGCGGTGGTGTCCAAGCATTGGAAGAATTTGTATTAGCGCGTTATTTCATGTTTATTCAGGTGTATTTTCATAAGACAAGAAGATATCTTGATAAATTATTAGTCCAAAGTTTGAAAAAGATCCTTCCAAATGGGAAATATCCTATAATTCTGTCAGAATATTTGTCATGGGATGATAATACAGTCTTAAGTAAAATATCGTCTTCTCGCAACAAGATAGTTCGTGAATTCAAAAACAGAAATATTATGACTTGTGTGTACGAATCTAAGCCGCATTCTGATAAAGATAGCAAGAAGTTAATCAGTGCGTTTTATAAAACATTGAAAGAAAAATATAAAGATAAAGTATTCATGGATAGTGTGGATAAAAGTGCGCATAAATTACTTCCATCTCTATATGAATATAATGATGATACTGGAAAAGGAATTAGAATTTGTGATCCAACGAATGGGCTATCAACAAATATTATGGATGAATCGCCGATATTGAATTCATTAGTATCATCCATCAGTATTCAGCGATTATATGCGAAAAAGGAAATAAGTGAGGGCATAAAGAAAAAAGTAGCAGAGTTTTTTAAGGATTAAAGGAGAAATAGAAATGAAAAATGCTGCTGTTGTCTCAATTATAAAAAAACTTACAGAAAAGAACGAGCCTCCTTGCAAAAAAACTCTGCAAAAAATTGTTTTCTTAATAGAGGAGAAAAGCCTCGACCTCGGTTTTGATTATGGAATTCATTTTTATGGCCCATATAGTTCAGATTTGGATTTTTCGATATACGAATTGAGCAATGAAGGTATATTGAACATCGACTATACACGCACAAAACATATTATATCTGTCATGGATGATGTCGTATATCCTGAATTTCAAAACAACATTATAGACGAAGTTATTGAAGAATTCGGGAAAGAATCCCCAAGCCAATTAGAGCTTACTGCTACCGCATTATATGTTTATACTAAGAATGGAAAAAATAAAAAGAAAATCATGGAAGGGGTAAGAAAAATCAAAGGAAGTAAATATACCAAAAAAAATATCGAAGAGACAATTCAACGGTTAGTGGAAACGGGATATGTTCATTGAATTTTATGGGATAATTCAATAGGCACCTCCCGCTTCCCCGTCACGACCTCATAAATCAAGGATTTCTTGCAGCTCTCCATTTCGGCGACGAGCTGCTCTTTTTTTGCGATCAGGCGGTCAATGGCGGCGATTTTGGCGTCTAGGTAGGAGGCGATTTCCTGTTGCTCGGGGAGAGGGGGGACACATATTTGCGCAAACTTTATTTTCCCTGAATTAAGATGCGGCAATAACGCGCCTGTTTTATGAAAAAGCAATAATTCTCGCCCAACATGGCTTAACAAATAATATGTCAAATATTGCGGAATAATAAACGCTGTATCAGGTGTCGCAATAATTAACGCATGGCAGTTACATTTATCGAAAGTTGGAGACACAAGACCAACATTTCCAATGTCACCGGTTTGAACAATCAATATGTCGTTTGTTTGAATTTTAGGATGTTTATTAGCCCATTCTTCGCTGACATAATAAGGATGATTGTCGAAGATAATTCGTCCATCCTTTATATGAAGTGATTGAATGTATCGTATTCCATCAGAAACGAGTATATTTTTAGTCGGACCAACATATCCATTTCGCATAGATTTAGTGATAGCACCTAATTTTTTGACTGCCCAATCTTTTGGTATCTCTCCTATCCAATCAATCCCACTGTCCTTCATCTTCCGCCCTTGGCGTATGCCCTTCGTGACGGCGCGGGTAATGACGGCCTGCTTCAGCTTCTTGTACTCGTCGATGGAAGCGCGGGTCTTTTCGATAATGGAGTCTATGTGCGAACATTTGTCATCGAGGAAAGCAGCGATAGTGTGTTGTTCAGTTACTGGAGGAACAGGTATTAAGGAAGCACCAAAATCAGTAAATGAAATACTTTTCCCATCTCGAAATGTTTTAGTATAAGAGGTCATTTTAGAAATAAAGCTCTGATCCTTAAACATATAACGATAGTAGGAATCGTATAGATTCGCAATCTTGTAAAATACCTGATATGCTGGAGAAACTACACCATTGTATTTCGAGTATTCAAATCCACCTTGAAAACTTCTAAGACTAATGCAGAAATCTCCTTTATAAATAGATTTCAATACCGAATAATCTGTACTTTCATCCAGCTTTACTGCCTTCATGCCTGAAAGATTTTCATACATCTCTTGAGGAATTACGCCAAATTTCTGTGTAGGTGAAAGTAGCTGTAACTCTATGCGGTTTCCTTTTTCGTTTCTCTGTCGGAATAAATATTTTCCTTTCGTAAGGCTCCACTCCGCAGGAATCTCCCCAATCCACGCAATCCCGCTGTCCTTCATCTTCCGCATGATTAGTTCTCCTTGTTTTTGCAAAGCGACCGAACTTTGCCTTCCCCTTGAGGGGAAGGTGTCAGCCGCAGGCTGACGGATGAGGTGTTTTTGTAACCGACGCGCCTGTGTCAGCCGTTAGGATACAGCCACCTCATCCACCGCTAAAGCGGTCCCCCTTCCCCTCAAGGGGAAGGCTAGATTATTTTCAGCGCTTCCAATTCCTCTACGATTTCCCGTTCCAGCACGCCGATCCTTTCCATGATGTCCTCGACCTTTTCCGGAGGCTGATACTCGTAGAAGTACCGCGTCATCGGAATCTCATAGCCGAT
>JAILPF010000223.1 GCA_024699575.1 Acetatifactor sp.
ACGGAGCGCTCAACGTGTCTGGGCATACCTGCATAAACCCCGAAAACACGGGCTTTCTGGCGATAGCCCTTATAATATACATTCAAATATCAGCCCGGTTCAGGGCTCGAATCTCAAAGGTTGATACGTTTCTACGATTATATGCGGTTATCGTAAAAAGGTATCAAGGCACCATTCACCGGCCAGATCTGGCCATCTATCCCGAAAGGAGTTCTATATGTTTACCCAAGAAGAAAAGATGATCATCGCCCAGGATTATTTCAAGCTGCAAACACTGACGGATTCTTATTGCGAGTTTCAATCTCAAAACCACGACTGGTGGATCATTCTTGAAGTGGAGGTTTATCAAAGCAAGAAGCAGCTCTCCAGGGACCTGCCAAAGGAACACATATACAAACTCTTCCATCGCCATTCAGAGGATTCTGGCTACCATGAGCACGGTGAATATGCCGAGGTCCTTGATTCGGTCTTGGAGGTTATAAATCATGACGATTACAGGCTTAAGAATCGGCGTCCGACACACTTTGAAGAGCTACTTGAATGGTACAAAGTACAACGGCTATTACAGACCGTTTGATACATACGTTCTTGTTGATATTCCGCGGCAGACCGCGTATAATATCAAGTGTAATGTTAAAGCGGATTTGTGAGGATTTTGCATGGATTACATGACAATAAAAGAGGCCGCAAAAAAATGGGGACTGTCTGAGCGTAGGATTCAAGAAATCTGTACGCTAAATAAGGTGCCTGGAGTTATGAAATTTGGACGTGAATGGGCTATTCCTAAAGATGCGGAAAAGCCTACCGATAAGCGTGTAAAGACAGGAAAATACATAAAGTCCTAAATATTGGACAGGTCCGGTGAGAAAATAGAATTATCAACCGAAGGGAGATTATAAATGGATAACCAGGTACATAATCAAATTGTTAGTTTTATATGGGGAATAGCAGACGATTGTCTTCGCGATGTATATGTTCGAGGAAAGTATAGGGATGTTATTTTACCAATGACGGTTATTCGACGCCTTGATGCTATGCTCGAGGAGACAAAACCAGCTGTCTTAGAGATGAAAAGCCAGCTTGATGCTGCAAAAATAGATAATCAATGGCCGGCATTATGTAATGCCGCCGGACAGGCATTTTGTAATTCTTCACCTTTTTTATTGAAGGATCTTACAAGTCGCAATAAAGCACAAACACTTAAGGCAGATTTTAAGGCGTATCTCGATGGTTTCTCGCCCAATGTTCAAACTATCCTTGAGAAATTTAAGTTTAGAAACCAAATTGATACTATGGTAGAAGCAAACATTCTTGGTGCGGTCATAGAAAAGTTTACTTCTTCAGATATCAATCTAAGTCCCAACCCCATTTATAAAGACGAGGAAAAAAAGGTGTTGAAACATCCGGGACTTGATAATCATGGAATGGGAACTATTTTTGAGGAATTAATCCGCAAGTTTAATGAGGAAAACAACGAGGAGGCTGGAGAACACTGGACACCTCGAGACGTAGTCGAGCTGATGGCTGATCTCGTATTTATGCCAATTGCGGAACAGATCAAAGATGCATCATATTCATGTTATGACGGAGCATGCGGAACGGGCGGAATGCTAACCGTAGCTCAAGAAAGATTAATGACACTTGCAAAAAGACGAGGAAAAGAGGTTGCTATCCATTTGTTTGGGCAGGAAGTTCAACCGGAGACTTATGCAATTTGCACCGCAGACATGTTATTGAAAGGAGATGGTGAGGAGGCTCAACATATCCTTTATGGATCGACATTGTCAGATGATCAGCATGCTTCACGCCAATTTGACTTTATGTTGTCAAATCCGCCATACGGGAAAAGTTGGAAAACAGATGCAGAGAAAATGGGTGGAAAAAGTGAAATTCTTGATACCCGTTTTAATACGTATTTAGAAAACGGGGAATCCTTGACTATGATTCCCAGAACAAGTGATGGACAGCTTCTCTTTTTATTAAACAATGTTGCAAAAATGAAGAAAGATACCGAGCTTGGTAGCCGAATAGCGGAGGTACACAATGGATCTTCTATATTTACAGGAGATGCCGGTAGTGGAGAAAGTAATGCACGTCGATATTTGATTGAACACGATTTGGTCGAAGCAATTATTGCTGTACCAGAGAATATGTTTTATAACACCGGCATAAGCACGTTTATATGGATTCTTTCAAATAAAAAAGAGGAGCGCAGAAAAGGTAAAATTCAACTTATTGATGCAACCTCAATGAAATCTCCTTTAAGAAAGAATATGGGAAAGAAGAACTGTGAATTCACTCCGAATTTCAGAAAG
>JAILPF010000229.1 GCA_024699575.1 Acetatifactor sp.
TGTAGGATATAACAAGTCCGGAACCGACCTGCATTGCCCCCGATACCACCTGCACCTGTCCACCGTTTTCTGCATAGCCTGCTTCCTGCAGAATCGCCTTAATCAACGTCGATTTGCCACAGCCATTCTCCCCGTGTAAGAACACACGCTCACCCTGTGTTAATTCAAAATGGAAATTCTTTAACACCTCCGGATTCCCTTTTCCGTATCCTAATGTCAAATCCCTGCATTCTATCAGCCGACTCTTATGGTACAACTGCGGATATAATTTTAATTCCACCGGTCTCTCAATATCCACCAGCAGTCCTTCTTTTTCCGATATCTCTCTATCCATGCGCTTTTCAAAATTCTTCACCCTGGATTGCATTTTCTTCGTCTTTGCACCGATAAAGCTTCTGGTATCTTTAGAACGATCATGTTCTTCCACCGGATTAAAACCTATCTTGGTATTTTCGTTTTTCTCCGCCCACTTTGCACTTCTGTCCGCAGCTCTTTTCAGAGAGGCAATCTCTCTCAAATGTTTTTCATTTTCCGCCTGCTCAAACCGGTCTCTGCGGTTTTTGTTTTCCCACCAGGTGGAAAAATTTCCACTCTGCACTTCGATGGACTGTCTGTTTAACACCAGCACATGGTCGATGCAGGCATCCAGCAGGTCTCTGTCGTGGGAGACCAGAATAAAACCTTTCTTCCCTGACAGATATTCCTTTACCGTCTCCCTTGCCTCTCTGTCCAGATGATTGGTCGGCTCATCAATTAAGAGAAACTCATTTTCCCCGGAAAACAGTACTGCAAGCAGCACTTTCGTCCGTTCTCCGTGGCTTAAGCTTTCAAAAGGTCGATACAGAAGCTCCGCCGAAACGTTAAGCTTGCCCATCTCGCAGATTACTCTCCACTCCTCACAACCGGGCTTTAATTGTTCCAAAAATTCTGAGGCGCACATTTTTCTCTGTTCCACGGACAGTTCATAGGGAAAATAGTCAAAAACCATACTGCTTGCGATGGTTCCTTCATAATCATATTTCCCCAGAAGAAGCTGCAAAAAGGTGGTTTTCCCTTTCCCGTTCCTGCCGATAAATCCCAATTTCCAATTCGAATCAATTTGAAAGGAAGCATCCTCGAAAATATTGTCAAAGCTGTTTTCATAGCTGTAAGTTAAATTAGATACACTGATTTGTGCCATATACATCCCTCCTTGCGGTCGCTTGTTTTCGTTCATTCACTCATAAAAACCATCTGTTCCACATCGCCAAACGATTCTGATTCCCACAAGGACTTTGGGCAGTGTCCTTTCCTCTTACATTAATCCATGTATTTATCTATTTTTGCGCACCAAAAAAGAGAGGATATGAGAATCAAATCCACTTTTGGCAACATGAATAACAGTAAAGTTTTCTCTTTACCATCTATAGAACTTCATGTTCTCAAAAGTAGATTATATTCTCATCTTTTCACCTCTCTCAATCATTTCTAGGTGCATCATAGCACACGAAACCGTTTCTTGCAATCTCTTTTTTATGCGAAAAAAATGGTGATGCGTCCGAAGTTAGACTCTGCGTAAATTTGAACTTCCGGTGCACTTTCATCCGTGTTGGCAGTGCCTTCATAGCTGATGCTTCCGAAAGAAGCGGATTCATGCACTACAGCTCTGCAGTCCTTAGGCAGATAAATATTGGTAGCACCGAAATTGTTTTCGCAGTGAATATTGGCTCCGTCCGGAGATATTGTTGCATTTTCCAGATAGAAATTCATACTTCCGAAATTATTCTCAATATGTGCTGCTGTAAAATTACTGCTATTAATATATTTTGAGGTAGCACCAAAGTTATTCTCGTAGTTTAATATATTCTGATTGGATGTCTCCTCTGATTGTGCGAGTGTCACATCTGGCTCTCCATCTGATGAATACTCAAAACTCCAGTGTTTTTTATTTTTTTTTACGATGTCATGTAAAATCATATCCAGTCCGCTTCCCAAAAGCAATGCCGCAACGACGACAATCCAGCTGGAAATATGCGGAATGTGCAGGAATTTATCATAAATACAATAGATAATACTCAAACCAAACATGATTTCCACAAAACTTCTCTTTTTGATACCTTCAATGACAACATAAGCAAAGAATATTGTGCCGGCGACGGAAGTCAGGGAAACCACCGGTGCAAATCCCAGACGGCTTGCAATCAGGTAAACGGCAACTAAAATTAATAATAATCCCCAGAATGTGTTCTTTTTCATCTTGATAACCTCTTTTCTTCTAATTTTGTTTCCAATGCTTTATAGTAGCTTCTTGATACAAATGCTTTCTTGTGGCAATTCGCAAATTCCACTTCACTCGCTCCGGTAATATTCT
>JAILPF010000264.1 GCA_024699575.1 Acetatifactor sp.
GGGGATATTAATGTCAATACTCTGGGAAGCGTTTCCACCAGTGCTTATTTTTCAACACCAAATCTCAGGGAACTTGGATTATTTAATATTGACGGTGTGACGGTTGGCGAGAAGGTGGATTCGCCCCGGGCTGCGATTGCCCGGATGAAGGAAGCTTCGAAAGGGAAAGACACCACAATCGGACATTGGGAGATAGCAGGAGTTTACTCACCCAAACCGCTTCCAACATATCCCAACGGATTCCCGGACAAACTGCTTGAAGAGTTCTCGAGAAGAACTGGGAGAGGTGTTATCTGTAATCTGCCTTATTCCGGTACGGAAGTGATTCAGGATTACGGAGATGAGCATGTAAGAACAGGTAATTTAATTGTTTATACATCGGCTGACAGTGTGTTCCAAATTGCAGCACACGAGGATGTAGTCCCTGCGGAAACATTATACGAATATTGTAGAATTGCAAGGGATTTGTTGCAGGGTGAGCATGGCGTCGGAAGAGTAATTGCAAGACCTTTTGCGGGAAGCAGCGGGAAGTATGTAAGAACGGCAGGACGCCATGATTTTTCGATTCTGCCGCCGAAGAAGACCATGCTGGATCAGCTCTCAGAAAACGGGAAAGCTGTGATTGGAGTGGGCAAGATTAATGATATTTTTGCAGGGAAAGGTATTACCGAATATGTTTATACTGCAGGAAATGCCGAGGGAATAGAGCGTACCCTGGAATACCTTGACAAGGATTTCGAAGGACTGTGTTTTGTAAATCTGGTAGATTATGATATGTTGTACGGTCATAGAAGAGATATTGACGGCTATGCAAAAGCATTGACGTATTTTGATGAGAAACTTCCGGATATTTTGGGAAAAATGAGGGAAGACGATATTTTGATGCTTACCGCTGACCACGGTTGCGACCCGGCATATCTTGCAACTACAGATCATACGAGAGAGCATACCCCGTTCATTATGTATGGAACAAAGGTGGCTCCGATTAACTATGGGACCAGAGATACATTTGCGGATATAGCAGCAACGGTACTTGATTACTTTGACATCGTACCGGAATTTGACGGAAAACCCATGAATAAAAAACAATGATTTTCGGAGGAACTAAAATTGAGTAATTATACGGAAGAAATTAACCGCAGACGAACCTTTGCAATTATCTCTCACCCGGATGCGGGAAAAACTACATTGACAGAAAAATTTCTGTTATATGGTGGTGCCATCAACCTTGCGGGAAGTGTAAAAGGTAAAGCAACAGCCAGACATGCTGTGTCTGACTGGATGGAAATCGAAAAAGAGAGAGGAATTTCGGTCACCTCATCTGTGTTACAGTTTGAATATGACGGATATTGTATCAATATTCTGGATACCCCGGGACATCAGGACTTCTCTGAGGACACATACAGAACCCTTATGGCGGCAGATTCCGCTGTGATGGTTATCGATGCATCCAAGGGTGTGGAGGCACAGACCAGAAAATTGTTTAAGGTTTGTGTTATGCGTAAAATCCCGATTTTCACCTTTATTAACAAGTTGGACAGAGATGCGAACGATACCTTTGAACTGTTGGATGAAATTGAAAAGGAGCTCGGTATTGCTACCTGTCCCATCAACTGGCCCATCGGCTCCGGTAAGGAATTTAAGGGTGTATATGACAGAGAAAAGAAATGCGTGATTGCTTACTCTGATACTGAGAAGGGAACAAAAGAGGGTACTGCCACAGAAGTACCCGTAAAGGATGAGGAACATCTCAGAGAACTCATCGGTGATGCTGCGGCTGACAAACTGTTGGATGAGATTGAACTGCTGGATGGCGCAAGTGCAGAATTTGACCTTGAAGAAGTGCAGAACGGAAATCTGACACCGGTATGCTTCGGCTCTGCGCTTACGAACTTTGGTGTGGAGATTTTCCTGAAGCATTTCCTGAATATGACCACGACACCGCTTCCCAGAAAAGCAGATATCGGAATGATTCAGCCGACAGAGAATGAATTCTCTGCATTCGTGTTTAAGATTCAGGCGAACATGAATAAGGCACACCGTGACAGAATTGCCTTTATGAGAATCTGTTCCGGCAAATTTGACGCAAATATGGAAGTGCGCCATGTTCAGGGAAATAAAGTGATGAGATTGTCTCAACCTCAGCAGATTATGGCTGACGAGAGAAAAATTCTGAGTGAGGCATATGCTGGAGATATCATCGGTGTGTTTGACCCGGGTATTTTCTCCATCGGAGATACTATTTGTATGCCAAAGGAAAAATTCGCCTATGAAGGAATTCCTACTTTCGCACCGGAACATTTTGCGAGAGTCAGACAGGTTGATACGATGAAACGTAAGCAGTTTGTTAAGGGAATTGAACAGATTGCCCAGGAAGGTGCTATTCAGATTTTCCAGGAGTATAATACCGGTCTGGAAGAGATTATAGCAGGTGTGGTAGGTGTGCTTCAGTTTGATGTGCTGAAATATCGCCTGGAAAATGAATACAATGTCGAGATTCGCCTGGAGAATCTGCCGTACGAGCATATCCGTTGGATTGAGAACAAAGATGAGGTCGATTTGGACAAGCTGAGTGGAACCTCTGATATGAAGAAGGTTAAGGATATGAAGGGTAATCCGCTTCTCTTGTTTGTCAATTCTTGGAGTGTGGGGATGAGTCTGGAGAGGAATGAAGGTTTGGTATTGTCTGAATTCAGCAGAAATTAAGCATATAGGAGGATGTGTATGAGGGGTATGTACAGCGGTATG
>JAILPF010000273.1 GCA_024699575.1 Acetatifactor sp.
ATATCTGTAAAGATCCCTGTTATTACACTCAAGATAATTGTGATCCGTCCCGGCATATTCAACCATTTTATCAACCCACGGTCTATCCTCACTCGGCTGAAAGTCATTTGCCTTGAAGTTAATATCATTATCAACGAAATCAAAGGAATAGGTGGTCAATCGTTTTCCCTGTTTTTTGAGTTCCTTTGCACAGATTGCTGTAACAAGACTGCTGTCCACCCCACCTGATAAAAATGTACATATCTCCACATCAGAAAGCATCTGCCTTTTCACAGCTTTCTCTATAAGCTCTCTGGTTTTTTCAACTGTATCCTCAAATGAATCTTCATGAGGTCTACTCTCTAACTTCCAATAGCAAACTTCTCTAATCTTCTCAGCACTCACTTCAAGAAAATGTCCGGGAAGAACCTCCTTTACATCCTTGAACACCCCTTTCCCATAGGTCTTTGCAGGCCCAAGTCCAAACACCTCACAAAGACCCTCTCTGTCTATCTTGGGCGTGACTTTGGGGTAAGAAAAAAGGCCCTTGATCTCAGAGGCAAACACAATAGATTTTTCCTGTATGGTATAAAACAGTGGCTTGACGCCGACTCTGTCCCGGAAAAGATATAATTTCTGTTTCCACTTATCCCATATTGCAAATGCAAAGATTCCATTTAACCTCTTAACAATCTCCACTCCGTATACATGATATCCTGCCAATATGACCTCCGTATCACTTGTGGTTTTGAAATGTACCCCTTTCTCCTCCAAATCCTTACGCAATTCTTTCATATTATATATTTCACCATTATAAACAATAGTGATTTTTCTGCCATCAATACTTTTTGTCATCGGCTGGTTACCGGATACAAGATCTATGATTGATAACCTTACATGTGACAATCCGCAATGTGTATCCAGATAAGTCCCATCTTCATCCGGTCCACGATGCTTCTGCTTCCGGTTCATATCATTCAAAACTTCCGTCCATTTACCCGGTGATGCAGTGTAATCCAACGAAAAATCACTAAACCCTGCTATCCCACACATTTTTTATATCCTCCATATCGTTGTTGTTCTTAAAACGTCTCGATTATAGGTTGTATCTGCTTTCCTTCCAACGCCAGTTCAAGTGTGGGAATCAATTTATCAGTATGTGCAATCAGGGAATTATTTTTCTTTTCAGGATTATCCTGCCCAAATGGTATAAAATATATATTTTTTGAATTTAACAAAAGTCCAATGTTTTTCATATTCATTCCCAGTGCATCATTGGTAGAAATTGAAATAACTAATGGTTTATTATTTCTAAGATGTGCCTTCGCTGCCATAAGTACAGGGGTGTCTGTAATTCCGTTCGCAAGCTTCGCTGCGGTATTCCCCGTACACGGAAAGATGACCAATACATCAAGATATGCTTTAGGTCCGATGGGTTCTGCCCCCTCAATTGTAAGAATAGGCTTTTTGCCCGTAATTTCCTCAGCCTCTCTCAAGAACTCCTCCGGCTCTCCAAATCGACTGGTAATCCGTTGTGAAGAACCCGAAAAAATTGTGTAGACATCTGCCCCTGTATTCACCAGATTCTTCAGCTCTTTAAATATTTTATCGAAAGTACAAAATGATCCGGTTACCGCTATGCCAACCTTCTTGCCTTTTAAATCCATTCCATACTCCTTATTCTTTTTTACTGTCTGAAATATTTTTACTTATAACAAGCTTCGACATCATTGAAGCCGAAATCTTTGGTGCATATTTTCCGGGAAGTCCGGGAAGATGTAATGCTTTTATTCCAAGCTCTTTCGCCTTATCGTAATCTACGCCACCCGGAGCTGAAGCTATATCCAGGATTATCGCATCTTTCCTCAATTTAATAAGCTGCTCCTCTTTTAGAACAACAGCAGGTACTGTATTGTAGATATATTCATAATTTCCTATCTGCATATCTAACTCATTCCAAGGCAAAGCAGATAATCCAAATGCTTCAGCCTGTGCCAAATCACTCTGCTTCCTTGCACACACAGTCACTCTCTGACCTATTCCTCTTAATTTTTCCGCAAGTACTTTTCCGCATTTTCCATATCCAAGAACAAGACCGTCACTCCCATTCAGATTAGTCTTTTGATTCTTTATTGCCTCTAATATTGTACCCTCTGCCGTTGCTATCGTATTGAATATGACAAAATCTTCATCCTTCATAAAGTCATGGCAGTATATTCCCTTCTCCTCACAACGCTTTACAAAACTTGAAGATATGACACCACCAAAAAGTTGCTGATCTTTTCTCATGAATTTAAGCAGATCATCTTCAGTAACAGCTTCAATTTTCTCCTTTGCATTTAGAATACCGCCCTGAAACAGGGGAACACCGCCCACAACAACTCGTGCCTGTTCAACTGCTTCCTTTAATGATTTTGCATAATTAACGACATGGTCATCTCCATCTATCTTTTCAGTGCCATAGCAGATTGCGCTATATCCACTCTTTTCAAAGTACATCTCCATATAGGCAGTTCTTGCATCCCCACCTATCAATGCAATATCGTAGAGTTTCATTATCTATTCTCCTACAAATATGGCTCTAATCTAATATATGTAAAAATGATATTTTTGACACAAATTTGGGTTTGTACTCGAAACTCTTCTTAAATTTTGTATGCATAGCAGTTTGCCTGATTTAGTTTTTAT
>JAILPF010000290.1 GCA_024699575.1 Acetatifactor sp.
GCCACGATGTCACTATTGATGTTTGCTTTATCTGCCTGCGGAAAAGCGCAGAAGAGAGAGCCCAATGCAGATGTGGAAGAAGATACCTATGTGTACATTCCTGAGGAGCTGGAAATGCAAAACGCTTCGGAGACCATCTGGGCGGGAAACGTGCGGATGTTTAATCATGCATTGTATTATAAAAGCTATAAATGGGATGAAGAAACCCAGACGGACTCGACGGAAATTGTAAAATATGATCCTGTGGATGGAACGACTCAGACAATGATGGCAAGATCCGGAGAAGGTGGTGTTCAAGATTTTGCATTGGATTCGAACAGTAATATCTATTTGCTGCTGTCTATTTGGAAATATGACGAAGAGACAGGGGAGGAGCAGACTACATACTTATTGGAAAAATACTCTGTAGATGGCGAGGCGGTATATCAGATTGATATTACAGATGAGCTGGTCGAAAACGGAGAGCATATGTATGTGCAGGAATTTGCGGCGGATGCACAGGGCAGACTCTATCTGGGTATGGATAATCATGTGAAATTGCATGATGAACAGGGAGAGTATGCAGGTGATGCAGACATTCCCGCGGATTGGATTACCAGCCTCTGCACGGATGGGGATGGAAAGGTATATGCAGAATACTGGGATACCATGGGAAGTAATAACCAATATGCCATGTCAGAGATAGATTTTGTGGGAAAGAAGATGTCCAATACTTATCATGGGGTTCCTACCGGAAATACGCTTACTTTCGAAAACAATACGGTCTTTCTGGCACATGACAGTAGCACACTATACCGGTATGATTGCTCCACTGAACAGTCAGAAATCCTTACCAAATGGCTGGATTGTGATTTGAATGGCGAATATGTGAACGGCGTTCTTCCGCTGGATGATGAGAACTTGATTGTTGTAGTCAACGATTGGGAGGCGGGAACAACACAGGTTGTCCGGCTTACGAAAACATTGGCGACACAGGTTGCGAAAAAGCAGGAAATAACCATTGCCACAATTTATGAGGACCAGAATTTGCAGGAAGCAGCGGTTGCTTTTAACAAAAAAAGTCAGGATTATAGAATCCGCATTAAATGCTATATTGATAATAACAGCGAATGGAGTGACACAACCTATTCGGATGCAATCACCCGTTTGAACAGTGATTTGGTATCAAAAGATAACGCACCGGATTTAATTGACCTTTCTTCTGTGGAGGAAGAGAAGCTTGTAAGTAAAAATGTACTGGAGGATTTGACTACATATCTGAAGCAGAGCGATAAACTCAGTGAGGGTGATTTTATAGAGGGGATTCTGGATAAATACAGAGTGGATGGTGTCCTGACAGGAATTCCAAGGACGGTGTCGTTAATCACCTTTGTCGGAAAGTCATCTGTTGTAGGGCAGAGAGATGGATGGAGCGTTGAGGACATGATGCAGATGGCAGATGCTTTCCCCAATGCAGAAATCTACAGCGGTGGTGAGAAGACGCATATGATGTATTATTTCCTGATGATGAATGAGAGCCAATTTATCGATGGGAAGACCGGAAAATGCAGTTTCGATTCGCCGGAATTCATAAAGATGCTGGAGTTTGTGAATCGTTTCCCGGATGAAATCGATTGGCAAAATTATGATAGAAATGTGGATAAATTTCAGGAAAATAAGGTGCTTTTGGACTCTGCGTATCTCTCAGATTTTCGGGAAATACAAGTATATGAAGCGAGGTTTGGTGAGCCGGTGACCTTCATTGGATTTCCGACAGTGGACGGAAGCGCAGGACATGCGATGACGGCGGAGGGGCGGTACGGAATTGTGACATCATCTGCTCATAAAGAGGCAGCCTGGAGCTTCCTTGAAAGCTATCTGACAGAGGAGGCACGTTATGACTGGGGGTTCCCTGTTACAAAAAACAGGCTGAATACAATGGTGGAAGAATCTACAAAACCCAATTATGTCTACGATGAAAATGGCGAAATTATGCTGGATGAAAACGGGGAACCTATGGAATGGTCAAGCGGCAGTGTTTCCATGGATGGATGGTCCTATGATTATCACACCCCGACATCGGAGGAAGTGGAGCTGACACTGAAGCTGCTTCAGAAGGCAATGCCTGTTTCGGAGGGATTAAGTGATGCTGTTATCAATATCATTCAGGAGGAGGCAGCGGCTTACTTCCAGAGTCAGAAGAGTGTGGAGGAAGTGGCAGATATCATTCAGAACCGTTTACAGAATTATATGAATGAAAGTATGTGAGGAAGATAAAATGTTGTATTTAAAAGCAGCTAATCTGGAAGACATCGAGAAAGAATATGATTTTATCACCAATTTGCCTGCGGACGAGAATGGCTTTACCAATCCGTTCTGCGGGTGCTCCTATGAAGAATTTGAGACCAAGATTTTACCCGGCTACATTGACCATGCAAAGGGCTTAAATTTGCAGGCAGGATATGTGCCCGGTACCCAGTTCTTTCTGTGGGACGACGACATAATTGTGGGGCTTTTTAGAATTCGGCATTATCTGAATGATTTTCTGGCAGGTGGACCGGGGCATATCGGATACGGAATCCGTAAAGAATATCGTGGAAAAGGGTATGCGACGAAAGGCTTGAAGCTGACTATCGAGAAGGCATGGACCATTATTCCCGAGGACGAAATCTATCTGTCCGTTCACAAGGACAATCCGGCCTCCCTGCAGGTGCAGCTTAAGAATGGCGCCTATATCCATCATGAGGATGAGAAGGAATATTTTACCAGAATTAGGAGGGAACGCTAGTCAACTTGCAGTTGCGCAATTGCAACTCTCTGTTGGTGGTATTATTTGGCACATCAGGATAGGATGATGTCAAATAATATTAAAAGGAGGTATTGAAATGCAGTTTGGAGAAAAATTAAGGTTGGTGCGGATGGATCGAGGGCTGACACAGGAGCAATTGGCGGAATTGCTTTCTGTTTCCAGACAGGCAGTGTCAAAATGGGAATCAGATGTCGGGTATCCGGAAACAGAAAAATTGCTGCAACTTTCCAAGGAACTGAATGTGTCTCTCGATTATCTGCTTTTGGATGAAAGTATTTTAGTTGAAAAGCAAAAGGAGGAGCCACGGGAATTTGTACAGATTCCTCAAGGGCGTATATTAATTACATCATTTGACGGTAAACAAATTGTCCCGTGTATATCCGTCCGGATTAATACGATAATGTTTGCCGGAAAAGAGTATCCAAAATACATTTTAGCCGGTGTCGACCATGTCTCATTCTTTGGAGATCACAGCAAGCTTCTTGCATATTATGAATCGCGGGAAGATGCTGAAAAAGAGGTGGCTGCAATTGCAAATGCCATGTTAAACGGAGACAAGGAATACCATTTGCAGTATCAGGCTGAAGTGGAGGTAAGCAAATTCTTGGAAATTGCAAAGCTGAAGAGCAAGAAAGCACAGTGAGTCGTTGCAGATAACCGAAGATCCCGGATTGAAAATGAATTGTTTTTGATCCGGGATTGTTTTTGTTTTGATATTATTCGGCTGAGATGATATAATCAAGTTTAAATATATTGCAACGAAAGGGATGACAGGATGATTTTTGAACCTGTGACAATCACAGACAAATTAGGCAGAGAAATTGTACTTAGGAATGCTGAGGTTCGGGACGCGAAAGCATTGCGCGAGTATCTGCGCGTCACAACAGGAGAGACACCGTTTTTAATCCGTGAACCGGATGAAGTGACGATTACGGTCGAACAGGAGGAACATTTCTTACAGACCAAAATCGACAATCCAAATGAGCTGATGTTAATCGCCACAATTGATGGAAGACATATCGGCAACTGTTCCATGATGAGCATCGGCAACTATAGAAGATACAGCCACAGATGCGATATCGCCATCGCCTTATATCAGGAGTTCTGCGGTTTGGGAATCGGTCGGGCTATGCTGGAAACAGTTCTGGACGTTGCAAAGAAAACAGGTTACGAGCAGGCTGAGCTTGAGGTGATTGCTGATAATCAAGGTGCAATCGCATTGTATGAGAAGCTTGGTTTTGTAAAATATGGTACATTCCCTGATAATATGAAGTATAACGACGGCACATATGCAGATGCATATTGGATGATGAAGAAATTGTAGTGTGGAGGTAAACATGACAATACAGCATATTACGATTCAGACTGCTATGTTTGAAGAAGAAATCGAGTTCTATGAGAAGTTTGTTGATTTAAAAATTAAGACAGATTTGAGAGATAAAGGGCAAAACATTGTGTTTCTGGCGGATGATGAGGGCGGCAGCGAAATTGAAATCATAAACGTTCCGGAAGCTGACCTGATAAAATGTCAAACCGTATCTATAGGGTTTCATGCGCAGAATCTGGATGAATTATATGCAAAACTGCAAAAGGAAGGTTTTGTCCCGACACCGTTTATAGAGCCGGTGCCTAATGTACGGTTTTTCTTTGTGAATGACCCGGCGGGGCTTAGGGTTCAATTCATCTGATTATTATTTACATGAGTGGCATAAGAAGGGAGACAGACATAGGATGAAAACACTGGTAACTTTTTTTAGCGCAAGTGGAATAACAGCCCGGATAGGCAGGGAATTTGCCAAGACAATTGAGGCGGACGTATTTGAGATTTGTCCCCGGGTTCCCTATTCTGATGCAGACTTGGATTGGAGAAATCCACTGTCCAGAAGCAATATGGAGAAGCTGGAAGGAAAAAAGGTGCCGATGAGTGGAAGTGTACCTGATTTTGGACAGTACGATACAGTGTACCTGGGGTTCCCTATCTGGTACGAGGTGGCTCCCAACGTGGTATACACTTTTTGCAGAGAACACAAGTGGGCAGGCAAAAAAGTATATATGTTTGCCACATCCGGAGGGCAGCATGGAATGGGAGATTCCGCTGAGAAACTGGCTCCTTTTATGAACGGTGCAAAGGTTTGTGGTGCAAAGCTGGTAAAGAGTGCAGCAGAACTTTTGGAATGGAGGTTGTAATGAGCCAATTTCCATACCTTGCGGTTATCGTTGATTTTGACAGAACGCTTTTACATACGGACAAAACGATTTCTCCGTATACGGTAGAGATGCTTCAGAATTTGCAAAAATCGGGAGTTAAGCTTTTGGCCGCAACGGCAAGACCCGAGCGTGCAATTACATCTTACTGTGAGACCATTCATTTTGATGCCGTTACGACACTCAACGGTGCCCGGACGGTTATGCGGGATTCTGTTTTAGAAAACCCGATATGCATTGAGAGTGCAGAATGTATTCTGGAACAACTGTGTAAAATTGAGGGAACAGTGGTTTCTGCTGAGACAGCAAGCGGAATATATGCCAACACGGATATTCCTCAATGGATGCTCACAGTGGTGGATGATATCCAAAAAATCCCATATCGTGAAAAAATATATAAGATTCTTGCAAGTCATCCACAGATGCCGGTGGAACAGATTTCTCTAAAATTTCCCAAAGATACTTATATGACAATTGCGGAACACAAGCTGATACAGATTATGAATACAAGTGCGACAAAATGGAACGGCGTGCAGAGAATGTTGGAGACATACCATATCCCGACGGAGCGTGTAATCTATTTCGGTGATGATAATGATGATATGGAACCCATGCGTCACTGTGGCTGCGGCGTGGCTGTCAGCAACGCGCTGGATTGTGTGAAGGAGATTGCAGACTTTGTTGCGGAAAGCAATGATGAAGACGGAGTGGCAAGATTCCTTTTAAAAGCTTTTTTGGGATAAAAACAGGAGGGGGACACCGGGATGATTTGCTTAAAACCGATTGCAAAAGAAAATATAGATGAAGTGCTGGAACTGAGAGTGAGTGAGAATCAGAAAAACTTTGTGATATCGACAGCTGAGTCTTTGGCAAAGGCATATGTTTATTCGCAAACAGCATACCCATTTGCGGTGTATGATGATTCGACGCTGGTAGGCTTTATCATGATGGGATATTACGAAGTGAAGGGGTACTATACGCTTTGGGAGTTTTTAATTGACCATAAATATCAAAATAAGGGCTATGGTCGGAAGGCATTGGAATTGGGACTGGCTTTTGTAAAAGACCATTTTCAGGCGGATGATATCTATACCGGAGTGGCACAGGGAAATACTGTGGCTAAAAAGCTGTACGAGTCGTTAGGTTTTGAAGACACAGGATGTATTGAATGCGGTATGGAAGAGATGCGATTGAGGTTCTGAGGTGATTTCATGGAAAGATTTGCAACGTAAAAACTGTAATAAGACATACAAGACGATTCATTTACTTGATGAGATTAACGCGTCTACGCCGGAATAACAAATATGACTGCATATTGAAAAAGTATAAAAAGGGTCAATAATACAGATAGGCTATGTAAAAGATAAATTGCAATTTGTAGGGGGGCACCATGATTGAGTATAGACAGACAAAAGAATTTACATCTGCTCAGCTTCAAAGACTTTTTCTTTCGGTTAACTGGGAATCTGGTAGATATCCTGAAAAACTGGTCAGAGCAATGCATAACTCTACGAGTGTCATATCTGCATGGGATGGCGATAAGTTAGTGGGGCTGGTCCGAGCTTTGGATGATGGTGAAACCGTAGCATTTCTTCATTATCTTTTGGTAGATCCAGAGTATCAGGGCTATCATATTGGAGACAATTTGATGAAACAGATTATGAGTTCTTATGAAAATCTTTTATATGTAAAAGTTATACCCTCTGATATAAAAACAATTCCATTTTATGAGCGATACGGTTTTAGACAATATGACAATTACTCAGCAATGGTAAAAAAGAATTTTTTATAAAAAAAACAAATTCGGATTTGTAGGAGAATTGAAATGGATACAATTAAGAAAACAGGACTAAACTCAAATGAAATAAAGCTGATTGCTATTATAGCACGTTCTTTCTCTTTTATTCATCATCTAATGTATCATTCATGTCCACACTACCTAGTATCTCAGCTATGGCTCCCCGATGCGAGCTCCTCTCTCTAACAAATTCGGCAAACGCTAAATGATGCTCTA
>JAILPF010000308.1 GCA_024699575.1 Acetatifactor sp.
GGAAGGGAACTCCGGTCAAGAACAGCACTTATGACACGGGACTGTTCAAATATTGTGACCGTGTAGGCATTCCGAGATTTTCTATGCATGTCTTAAGACATACTTTTGCGACAAGATGCATTGAAGGTGGAATGAAACCTAAGACGCTGCAGAAGATTTTAGGGCATTCCAACATCGGTATCACCATGAATCTGTATGTTCATATTACAGAGGATGAAAAACATAGAGAAATTGGCTTAGTGGCTGACGCGTTAAAAGTGGTATAAAACTTGATGCGAAATTTGAAACGGTGGTGCCCGCTGTGGTGCCCAGTCGAAATCGCAAAACACGCAAAGCCTGTAAAATAAAGATTTTTAAAGGAGATATAAAGCATTATGAAACTAGGAATCGTAGGTCTGCCCAATGTGGGAAAAAGTACATTGTTTAACTCTCTGACCAAGGCGGGAGCTGAGTCAGCGAACTATCCTTTCTGTACAATCGACCCAAACATCGGTATTGTGGCAGTCCCTGATGAGAGATTGAAACTGTTGGGGGATATGTATCATTCCAAGAAAGTGACCCCCGCAGTCATCGAATTCGTAGATATTGCAGGTCTGGTAAAGGGTGCGTCCAAGGGCGAGGGACTGGGCAACCAGTTCTTAAGTAACATCAGAGAGGTGGATGCCATTGTTCATGTGGTAAGATGCTTTGAGGATACCAATGTTATTCATGTGGACGGAAGCGTTGATCCCTTGAGAGATATCGAGACCATTAATCTGGAGTTGATTTTCTCCGACCTTGAAGTGCTGGAGAGAAGACTGGCTAAGGTTGTAAAGGCTGCCAGAATGGACAAGACCTATGCGAAAGAACTTGCGCTTTTGGAAAGAGTAAAGGCCCATCTTGAGGCAGGAAAACTTGCTAAAACTTTGGAAGTAACGGATGAGGATGAGCTCGCTCTGATGAAGGATTATAATTTCCTGACCTACAAGCCTGTCATCTATGCGGCAAATGTTTCCGAGGACGATCTGGCTGATGACGGTGCATCCAATGATATGGTGGCAAAGGTGCGTGAATTTGCCAAGGGTGAAAACAGTGAAGTATTTGTTATCTGCGCGCAGATTGAGCAGGAGATTTCTGAACTGGATGACGATGAGAAAGCTATGTTCTTAGAGGATTTGGGACTTTCCGAGTCCGGCCTTGAGAAACTGATTAAAGCCAGCTACCACATTCTGGGACTCATGAGTTTCCTTACTGCAGGTGAGGATGAGACCCGTGCATGGACCATTAAGATTGGTACGAAGGCTCCTCAGGCAGCAGGTAAGATTCACTCTGACTTTGAGAGAGGATTTATCAAGGCAGAGGTGGTTAACTATAAAGATCTCTTGGAGCAGGGATCCCTTGCCGCGGCCAGAGAAAAAGGACTTGTCGGTATGGAAGGCAAGGACTATGTGGTAAAAGACGGAGATGTGATTCTGTTTAGATTTAACGTATAGCAGTTGGAGGATAATGACGATGAATGCAACAGATATAGCATTTCCACATCTGGGAATCTTATTAGAAAATGTGCCAAAGAGCTTTGAGGTCTTTGGATTCCGTATTGCGTTGTACGGTGTGATTATAGGCTTTGCAATTCTTGCCGGCATTATGATGGCGACGCATGACGCGAAGGTGACGGGGCAGAACCCGGATACCTATTGGGATTTTGCAATATATGCTATTATTTTTTCGGTGATTGGTGCGAGATTGTATTATGTGGCTTTCTCATGGGATTTATATAAGGATAATCTGTTGAGCATCTTTAAGACAAGAGAAGGCGGAATGGCAATCTATGGCGGAGTAATCGGAGCGTATATCACAATGTTTGTCTACTGTAAAATCAAGAAGCTGAACATGCTTCAAATTGGTGATACAGGTATGTTGGGGCTGGTTCTCGGACAGGTTATCGGACGATGGGGTAACTTTACAAACAGAGAAGCCTTCGGCGAATATACGGACGGTCTATTCGCAATGAGACTGCCGATTGAAGCGGTTCGCAGCAGAGATATTACAGACCTGATGAGAGAACATGTCACTGAAGGGGTGAATTACATTCAGGTACATCCCACTTTCTTATATGAGAGTGTATGGAATCTCTGTCTGCTGATGATTATGCTCGCCTATCGTAAGCATAAGAAATTTCAGGGAGAAATATGCTTAATATATCTGGGAGGCTATGGACTGGGAAGATTCCTGATAGAAGGTCTGCGCACCGATCAATTATTAATTCCGGGTACGGGCGTTGCTGTTTCCCAGATGCTTTCTCTGGGACTGGTAGTTTTTGCGGTTTTGATTGATGTGATTGTGCGTATCAGAGTGAAAAACGGGAAAACGGAGCAATATGTGTTCCCTGAGAAAGAAAAATAAAAAAAACTACATATAGTATGGGATGAATCCCCACCGGGCCATATTTGGTGTATAAAAGTTTTGAAGTGCTTTGCAGCTTGCTGCAAGGCACTTTTTTGCTTTAAATACGCGTAAAAACAGTAGCTTTTTACCAAAAAAAATCCTTGATTTTACTTGCCAAATCGGGTATTTTATATTAAAATCTAATTAAAAGTGGGTGGAAGTGGTAGAAAGTGTCATAAAGTGGTAGATTTTTGGAGTGACATTTTGCAGCTTCCGTAGAAGACTCCCTTTGACTGGTGGTGATTGACTATGTTTATGAGTGAATACAATCATACAGTGGACACCAAGGGCAGGTTGATCATTCCATCGAAATTCCGCGAGAAGCTTGGTGAGG
>JAILPF010000320.1 GCA_024699575.1 Acetatifactor sp.
CATACCCTATCAGTCAGGCTGCTGATATTACTGCATTTAAAGCAACGACTGTTCCGGTGGGAGGGGATCAGCTTCCCATGATTGAACAGACCAGAGAAATCGTTCATAAATTCAATACGGTATATGCGCCCGTTTTGGTGGAACCTAAGGCTCTTTTACCGGAGAATGAGGCATGCCAGAGATTACCGGGTATTGACGGCAAAGCCAAGATGAGTAAATCCCTTGGAAACTGCATATATCTTTCCGATACTGCGGATGATGTGCGTACCAAAATTATGAGTATGTACACCGACCCTCTGCATTTACAGGTATCCGATCCGGGACATCTGGAGGGAAACACTGTATTTACCTATCTGGATGCATTCTGTAAACCGGAGCATTTTGAGCGATATCTTCCGGATTATCCGAATCTGGATGAACTCAAGGCTCATTATCAGAGAGGTGGTCTGGGCGATGTGAAGGTGAAGAAGTTCCTGAATAATGTTATGCAGGAGACCTTGGAGCCAATCCGTGCCCGCAGAAAAGAACTGGAAAAAGATATTCCGGCAGTGTATGAAGTATTGAAGAAGGGAAGCGAGGAGGCAAGAGAGGTTGCTGCCAAGACCCTGTCCGAGGTAAAGAGTGCGATGAAAATCAACTATTTTGAGGATAAAGAGCTGATTCGGGCACAGAGCGAGAAATATGAGAACGAATAAGTTTTTTTTAGAAAGGGAAGTATCCGGTTTAGGGGTACTTCTCTTTTGTTATCTTGCAAGGCCGGTCGTTAGGTGGGATAAAAAATAAAGAAGAGGATATACTCAACGTTAGAAAGATATATGGTAAAAAACGGAGGGTATATGTATGAATCAAAGATTGGGAAAACACAGTATCAGGCTGACAGAACCGGTGGCTATTTTAGCCAGTGCCAGTGTGGTGGGCAAAAAAGAAGGAGAAGGACCCCTGGGGCTTTTGTTTGATGTGGTCGGGTCAGATGATTTGTTCGGATGCGATACGTGGGAGGCTGCGGAGAGCGATTTACAGCGTAGAGCAGTTCAGGTTACGTTGGATAAGGCAGCAGTCAGGACAGAGGAGGTTTCTTATATTTTTGCAGGTGACCTGTTGGGTCAATCTATTGCATCTTCTTTTGGAATCGCGGGATTTGATATACCACTGCTTGGAGTATACGGGGCATGTTCTACCTGTGGGGAGGCACTGACTTTGGGTGCCATGAGTGTGGCGGGTGGATTTGCGGAAAAGGTTATCTGTGTGACATCCAGTCACTTCGCAAGTGCGGAAAAAGAATTTCGTTTTCCGTTGGGATATGGAAATCAGCGGCCACTCTCAGCTACCTGGACAGTTACCGGAAGTGGTGCATTCCTGCTGGGAAAGGAGGCAGAGAATGTCAGAGCTGTCATCCGGGGTATGACTATCGGGAAAATTGTGGATTTTGGTTTGAAAGATTCCATGAATATGGGGGCATGCATGGCACCTGCAGCTGTTTCAACCTTAGTACAGCATTTTAACGACTGGAACAGTCAGCCGGAGGATTATGACAAGATTATCACAGGTGATCTGGGAAAAGTCGGGCAAAAGGTCCTGTTTGATTTGTTGCAGGAAAAAGGCTATGACATTGCAGAAAGATATATGGATTGCGGACTGGAAATTTATGATTCCAAGACGCAGGATACTCATTCCGGGGGAAGTGGATGTGGCTGCAGTGCGGTGACTCTTTCCGCATATATATTGAAGCAGTTGGAGGAAAAAAATTGGCGGAGAGTGTTGTTTGTGCCTACGGGAGCGCTTCTTAGCAAGACCAGCTTCAATGAAGGACAGTCTGTACCGGGAATTGCACATGCAGTTGTATTGGAGAGTGTAGACTTGCATTGAGATACAATAACTGATAAAATACTTGTGTTTATATCATGCACTAAGTGTGGTAAAATACGGGAGGAAATTGTCATGCGTAGAATGGAGTTTAAAATGGAAAGACCCGGGCTGTTGGAGGTTGGACAGAAAATCACTGTCACGGAAGGGTTGCTTCCCAGTAACTATTATTATACGATAGATCCTTCCCTGGCAATGTCACCCAATATCCCCTTCAGAAACCGGCTAATCAGCAAGGAGGGGGTCGTGGTGGATATCGTTGAGAATGAGAGGGGCTTTTACGTGACGGCGGAGTTTGATGAGCCGGAAGCGAAGGCATAGATTGAAACAACAGAGAGGAGAATGAAAAAATGGCAAAGAAAGTATCAACAGACAAAGCACCTGCCGCAATTGGACCTTACTCCCAGGGAGTAATCGTGGGAAATTTATTTTTTGCATCTGGACAGATTGCAATCAACCCTGCTACCGGTGAGATTGAGGGCAACAATATTGTAGATCAGACTGAGCAGGTAATGAAAAACATCAAAGCTTTGCTTGAGGCAGCAGGAACAGACTTTTCTAAGGTGGTTAAGACTACTTGTTTTTTGGTGGATATGGCCAACTTTGGAACCTTCAATGAAATCTATGCGAGATATTTTACGGAAAAACCGGCACGAAGCTGTGTCGCTGTTAAAACACTTCCCAAGGATGTGCTCTGTGAGGTAGAGGTTATCGCGGAAATTGAGGCAAAATAACCATGAACATTGTACTAATCGGTATGCCCGGTGCTGGTAAAAGCACGGTGGGTGTTGTACTTGCCAAGAAACTTGGTCTATCTTTTCTGGATTCCGATTTGGTGATTCAGGAGAAAGAGGGCAAATTATTACATGAACTGATAGAAGAACACGGTGTGGAGGGATTCTGGCAGATTGAAAATGATGTGAATGCCTCATTGAATCCTGTAAATGCTGTGATAGCTACCGGTGGAAGTGTGATATACGGAAGAGAAGCGATGCACCATCTTCAGACAATCGGTAAAGTAGTCTATCTAAAGCTGCCGTATAATGAGGTGGCTGAACGTCTTGGCGACCTGAATGCACGAGGCGTTACGCTGAGAGAGGGACAGTCTCTTTCGGACTTATACGAGGAGAGAATCCCTATGTATGAACAGTACGCACATATTACGGTGGAATGCTCAGGACATACTTTGAGAGAAGTTGTTGAGTGTGTTGGGAATGCCCTTGATAAATAATTTGATTAACAGATAATCCATACATATTTTTTGACCTTTTAGTTCATACTATCTATGACGATTGTGTTTATGATAGTGGAAAGGCAAGGAGTTGTATGGATTATTTTAATGCATTCTGGGTAGGTGGACTGATATGTGCACTGGTACAGATTTTAATGGAAAAGACAAAGATGATGCCAGGTAGAATCATGGTACTGCTTGTGGCGTGCGGAGCAGTGCTGGGTGCTTTCGGATGGTATGATACCTTTCAGGAGTTTGCCGGAGCCGGAGCGGGGGTACCTCTTCTCGGCTTTGGTAATATTCTGATAAAAGGTGTGAAAGAAGCGGTTGATAATCAAGGATTCCTTGGAATATTTGCAGGGGGACTTAAGGCAGGAGCAGTGGGAATATCTGCTGCGTTAGTGTTCGGTTATCTGGCCAGCCTGATATTCCGTCCCAGAATGAAAAAGTAGATAGATTACGCTGCTATAATGTTTCAAAGGGAAGCCCCTTGTCAGACAGAAACTGTGTGAGCGCTTTATCCCATAGCTGTTCCGGCTCTCTGTCCATGCTAAAGGTGTTATATGCAATGCCGGTGATTAGTGTCACATGGGTACCGTCATATTTGACTGTGAGCACAAGGGCTTTTACCAAAGAGGCATAGGAAGTGTCAGATCCCAGTAACGCCGATGTTTTTTCCGGCTTTAACTGTAATACAAATTTAAAGGAGAGAGGAGTGTGTTTTCCCTTAATCAGGTCAAAACACAGTCCTTTTTGTTCGCTGAAAGGACGGAATTCATAGGGAATCGTCTCCGCATTGCGCTCCTCTGGCGGATAAAATTCCGGGTTGATACGCCCATCTATCGTGTAGGTATTGGCAGTGCATATGACTGCGGATTCTAAAAGATATTCTTCAAATGCATCTCCGACTAAGAGTTGTTGCATGAATGCTTTGGTTGATGTAATCTGTAATGCTAACATAAATGATTCCTCTTTTTTACATTTGTCTTATTATAATATACTCTTTAGGAAAACTGCAATAAATTTATAGGAAAGTCTTTACGAATAAATACTTGTATGTTATCATACATGGTAATGAAAACTACATACAGTGGTTTGTAAAAAAACATAAGGGAGAATTATCATGCGTTATAAAATTGTGGTGGATAGCTGCTGTGAGCTGCCCAAGGAATTAGAAGGGGATGAAAGATTTGAAAGAGTCCCGCTAAGTCTACAGGTAGATGAGTGTCATATTATGGATGACGAAACCTTTGACCAGGCTGATTTCTTGCAGAAAGTGGCCAATTCATCTACCTGTCCCAAATCATCCTGTCCCTCTCCTGAGAAATTTATGGAGGCTTATCATTGTGACGCTGAGCATGTATATGCAATAACATTGGCATCTAATTTGAGTGGAAGCTACAACAGCGCTGTTCTCGGCAGCAATTTATATCATGAAACCTACGGCGAAAAGGATATTCATGTGATAGATTCAGAATCAGCAAGCTGCGGTGAGACACAGATTGCATTGAGAATAATGGAAATGGAAGAAAAAGGTCTTCCCTTTGAGGAAATTGTAAAACAAATAGAAAGCTATCGAGATTCCATGAGAACTTATTTTGTGTTGGATAATCTGGAAACTCTCAGAAAAAACGGTCGTTTAACCGGCTTGAAGGCAGGACTTGTATCCACTTTGAACATTAAGCCGATAATGTCTGCGGACAAGGGGGTTATCTATCAAAAAAGCCAGGGAATCGGTATGAAAAAAGCCCTTCGGAGAATGGCGGATATCATTTTGGAGGAAGCAAGGGAAAAGGATCAGGAGAATCGTAGACTTATGATTTCCCACTGTAACGCACCTGATAGAGCAGAATTGGTCAGAGAGATGGTAATGGCGAAGGCCGGGTTCAAGGAATGCATCATACTGGACACCAAGGGTGTCAGCAGTATGTATGCGAATGATGGCGGGGTAATAGTCACCGCGTAAATAATACCACTTCTATTGATGATATTCCCTAAACATTTTCTTAGTGTAGGGAAGACATTTTGGATGGACTTTAAAGACAGTTCCATCAGCCATCACAGCTTTTCTACCCTTGATTTCGGCAATGTGTCTGCAGTTGATGATTGCTTTATTTGAGGGAGCCACAAAGGAAAGATGATTTTCAATCTGGGAGAAAAAGTTGATAAGCTCAGTGGTAATATTTAAAATACGCCCATCAGTCAATGTGACTTTGATATGTCGGTCGCTCTCTATGCAATAGAGAATGTCCGGCTCAGTGACATAGAAGGTGTCTTTCTCTTCTCGTAATTCGATGAGAGGAACGGCATCTTTTTTTATTTGCAAAGCTAAATCAATGCTCTTACTCAAAGCATCCGTTTTAATGGGTTTGTCCATAAAAATGACATTTTCCGGAAAAGAATATTGTCTGTAATCAATGTCGGAACAGCACAAAATAATCGGAACGTTGATGCCGTCTGAAAGTAAGCGGTTTACCACATCTACTCCGGTAATGTCTTCTGTTTTGCACATATCGATGTAAAAAGCATCATATTGTCTTGGATTATGTAACAGCGAAGTACTGTTCCCAAAGGAATCCGTATAAAGGATACCGGTGGTGGAAGCTCGCTTATCGGATTCTCTCTTTAACAGTCTTTCCAATTGTTTTCTATCGGCGATATTGTCATCACACACGGCAATATGCATGAGGTACACCTCTTTTCTATTGAATAAATCATAAATTACGCAAACATATTAGCACACTTTTTTACAAAATACAAATAAGATTATCTGTACCAGTAAGATAGCGGGCATGCCATATTTGAAATACCAATGTCGTGTCTTATGGTGAAAATGTTTCATTCCCAGAATGGAACCAAGACTTCCACCGATGATTGCAGTGAAAAAAAGAGAAGCCTCCGAGATGCGAAATGCACCCCGGATGGCTCTTTTTTTGTCCACGCCCATTTTGATATAGCCGATGATATTAACGATAACCAGATAACTAATCAGAATAAGCATTGTTAAATTCATTATTTCAGTTCTCCCTGCTGCTGCATTTTCATCGCACGAACCTTGCAGGAGAGACCAAAGAGGTTGATGAAGCCTTCTGCATCATGATGGTCATACAAATCACCTGTGGTGAAAGATGCAATGCTCTCATTGTAGAGAGAGTAAGGAGATGTAGTGCCGGCCTTGATGATATTACCTTTATAGAGCTTGAATTTCACTTCACCGGTCACATATTCCTGAGTTTTTTCGATGAATGCCTGCTCTGCTTCACGAAGAGGAGTGAACCATTTACCTTCATACACCAGGCTTGCAAAACGGCTTCCCATTTCTTTTTTGAAGGCATAGGTGTCGCGATCCAGAATCAGCTCTTCCAGCTGCTGATGTGCTTCCATGAGAATGGTACCGCCGGGAGTTTCATATACGCCACGGGACTTCATTCCAACCACACGGTTCTCAACGATATCGATGATACCGATACCGTGTTTCCCACCCAAAGCATTTAATGTGCGTATAATATCGGAAACCTTCATTTTCTTACCGTTTACGGATGTGGGGACACCTTTTTCAAAGGTCATTGTCACATACTCACCTTCATCGGGAGCTTTTTCAGGTGTAGTGCCGAGAACCAACAGATGCTCATAGTTTGGCTCGTTTGCAGGATCTTCCAGCTCCAGACCCTCATGACTGATGTGCCAGATATTGCGATCACGGCTGTAAGAAGAATCAGCTGAGAAAGGAAGGTCAATGCCATGTGCTTTACAGTA
>JAILPF010000433.1 GCA_024699575.1 Acetatifactor sp.
AAATGAGCAGAAAGTAAGAATATCGGAGGAAAAAAATGAAGGTATTGTATCGCGGTATGTTGGCTGTACTGTTATATCTGCTTTTGGCACTTTGTCTGGGCGGTTGCGGACAGGAAAAAATTCTGGAAGAAGTGGTTGAAACAGTTTCCCTGGAAACAGAGAAGCCACAAATTCAGAAGCCTGATATACCCGAGAAAACAGAGACTCAGGATAACAGTGAGGAGGAAATAGCTTCTCTGCTCTGGGATACAGAGTTTCATTTTGCCTATGACACTTTAAATGAATATGAACAAATCTGGTATACGGAAATAGCCGAGAGTCTTGGGAGCATGAAGGAAAAAATCGAACTTTCGCAGGAAGGACTTAATGCTTCCATGGACGAGGAGGACATCGATAGAATTTTCCAGTGTGTGCTCATTGACCATCCCGAAATATTCTATGTGGATGGATATACTTATACGAAATATACCCGTGGCGACCAACTGGTCTCCATAGAGTTTACAGGGACTTTCAGCATGGATTGGGAAAAAGCCTCCGCGCGCAGAAAAGAGATTGAAAAAGCGGTAAAGCCTCTTTTGGATCAAGGTCTGAAGATCACCGGTGATTATGAGAAAATAAAATTTGTCTATGAGACCATTATCTATGGCACGGACTATGATCTGAATGCGGTGGACAATCAAAATATATACTCCGTTTTTGTAAATGGAGCATCTGTCTGCCAGGGCTATGCCAAGGCCATGCAGTTTTTGCTGAACAGACTTGGCATAGAATGCGTGTTGGTGCAGGGAAGCGTTGAAAACGGTGAAGGGCATGCGTGGAACCTTGTGAAAGCTGACGGAAGCTATTATTATGTGGATGCAACGTGGGGGGATGCCTCTTATCAGCCGGAGACAGAGGGCGAGCTTGATTCGTTTCATGTTCCGGATATCAATTATGATTATCTGTGTATTACTACGGAACAGCTTCTTATGACGCATACAATTGAAAGTATGATTCCATTGCCGGCATGTATAGCTGTGCAGGATAATTATTACGTTCATGAGGGCGCATTATTCACCGAGTATGACAAGGAGCAGATGAGAGAACTCTTTCGAAGCAGCTTTGAAAAGGGAAAGGAAGAGGTTACATTTAAATGTGCAGACAGAGTATGCTATGAGGAAATAAAGGCTTCGCTGATTGACAGTCAGGATGTTTTTGACTATCTGACATCGGCAAGCGATTCTGTTGCTTATACTCATAACGATAAACAATTATCCATGACTTTTTGGGTGACAAACGAGTAACATTTATGCTATACTATATGCGGTATTTATTTTAAAAACGGTGAGAATATCAGAAAGCGGGAAAGGCAAGGTTATCAAATGGAAAAAGAAATAGATAAGAAGAACACATATGTCTTGAAAGAGGATGAAAATATCGGCGCTGTGCAGATTGCAGATGACGTTGTGGCAATGATTGCTTCTCTGGCGGCTACGGAAGTAGAGGGTGTGAGCGCAATGGCCGGTAATATTACCAATGAGCTGATGAGTAAAGTCGGTATGAAAAGCCTCACAAAAGGTGTAAAGGTAGACGTGCTTGCCGGAAATGTAACGGTGGATCTTTCTGTTACCATGGAATACGGATATAACATTCCGGCTACCTGCCAAAAAGTTCAGCTGAAGGTTAAGAATGCCATTGAGAACATGACCGGACTTACATGCTCCGATGTTAATATTCGCATTGCAGGTGTGAACATTAAAAAAGAAAGCTAGGATAGATAAAGATTATGATGGGAAGACACGAATTAAGAGAACAGGTCTTTAGACTTTTATTCCGTTCAGAATTTCATACACTGGAAGAGATGCCGCAGCAGGTCAGATTGTTTATTGAAGGCAGTGAGGAGATTACCAGAGAAAAGGACGCAGAGGCTGTCTCCGAGAAGTATAACTGTGTTCAGGAAAAGATTCCACAGTTGGATAAAATGCTCAATGAACAGATGGACGGATGGGATACGGGTAGAATCGGCAAAGTGGAGCTGACAATTCTTAGAATTGCGCTTTATGAGATGCTGTTCGATGAGAGTGTTCCAAACGGCGTTGCCATTGATGAAGCTGTGGAAATTGCAAAAACTTACGGACAGGAAAATTCCGGAGCTTTTGTAAATGCTGTTTTGGCAAAATTTGTGAAGACAGGTGATTGATATCAGGACTATTTATACTGTTGGTCAATTAAATAGTTATATAAGAAATATGTTCACGCAGGATTATATGTTGCAGTCGCTCTTTGTGAAGGGAGAAGTCAGCAACTGCAAATATCATTCCTCTGGACATATTTATTTTACGTTAAAGGACCCTAAGGGATGTATCAGCTGTGTGATGTTTGCAAGTAACCGTTCGGGCCTTTCTTTTCGTTTAGAGGAAGGACAGCAGGTTGTGGTAGGCGGTATGGTTGATGTATTCGAACGGGATGGAAAATATCAGCTATACGCAAAACAGATTGTGTTGGATGGCTTGGGAGTTCTCTATGAAAAATATGAACGTTTAAAAAGGGAACTGGAAGAACAGGGAATGTTTGCCGCAGAGTACAAACAACCCATCCCCAAATACATTAAAACCCTCGGTGTTGTCACAGCTTCTACCGGTGCTGCTGTCAGAGACATCATACAGATTGCAGGCCGCAGAAATCCTTATGTACAGATTATTTTATATCCTGCAATTGTCCAGGGAGATGCAGCTGTACCAAGCATTGTGCGAGGAATCCGTACATTGGAAAAGCAGGGGGTGGATGTGATGATTGTGGGCCGTGGCGGCGGCTCCATAGAGGATCTTTGGGCTTTCAATGAGAGAGAGGTTGCACAGGCGGTTTTTGACTGTTCTGTTCCGATTATATCAGCTGTCGGCCATGAAACCGACACGACAATCATAGATTATGTCTCTGATCTGCGGGCTCCGACACCTTCTGCAGCGGCAGAACTGGCTGTCCGGGACATCAGAGATACCTTCGGTCAGATGGAACGTTTTCAGGATGCACTTAAAAATGCCATGGACAGGCGTATCAGAAGAGAAAGAGAACGCGTACATCATTACGAGGTGCAGTTAAAATATTTAAGCCCTGTCAGACGTATTCGCGAGAAAAAAGGCTATTGCCTGCGTCTGGAGGAACAATTGCAGGCGCGTATGGAAGATATTCTTGCAAAAAAAAGACATGCGCTGGCAATCTATATTGAAAAAATGAAAGGACTTTCTCCATTGGAAAAGTTAAACAGTGGGTATGTCTATCTGGAAAAAGCAGATGGGGAACATATCTGTTCCATCTGCCAATTATCTCAAAAGGATAAAATAATACTTACCTTGAAAGACGGCAGGGCTATGGCCGCAGTAGAATCGGTAGAAGAAGGAGGGATTGTCTAAAGATGGCGGATGAGAAAAATATATTGAGTCTGGAAGAAAATTTTGAACAGTTGGAACAGATTATCGAGCAGATGGAATCGGAGGACATTTCTCTTGAAGATTCATTTGCCGCGTACAGCAAGGGAATGGAACTGTTAAAGATATGCAATCAGCAGATTGACAGAGTGGAAAAAGAAGTGATTGTTCTGAGTGGAGAAGACGAGGAACAGTAGGAGAATTGTGGGTTATGGCAGAACTGAAAACAGAAGACTTTATAAGTATGCTTGAAAGTAAAACAAAAGAAATAGAGCAGATTGTGATGAAATATCTTCCGGAGGAGAGGGGCTATCAAAAAACAGTTCTTGAAGCAATGAATTACAGTGTTAACGCCGGTGGAAAAAGACTGCGCCCTATGTTGATTTCCGAGTGTTTCAAGATGTTTGGCGGAGAGGGAGCCGAAGTGGAACCTTTTATTGCCGCCATAGAGATGATACATACATATTCTCTGGTTCATGATGACCTTCCGGCGATGGATAATGATGAATACAGACGAGGGCGTAAAACCACATGGTCCGTGTATGGGGATGCATTAGGGATTCTTGCGGGGGATGGCTTGTTAAACTACGCTTTTGAAACGGTACTTCAATCGATGGATGAATATTCCGGACATCCGGAGGTTGTGTTGAGAATGGTAAAAGCGTTGGGTGTGCTTGCAAAAAAAGCCGGTGTCTATGGTATGATCGGAGGTCAGACTGCTGATATTGAAGCGGAAGGACAAAAGGAATCCGTCACCATCGAGCAGCTTATGTTTATTCATCAGCATAAGACAGCTGCGTTGATTGAAGCTGCTATGATGATTGGAGCAATTCTTGCGGGTGCGGATGAAGATGCTGTTTCTTTGATAGAAAAATGTGCTTACAATATCGGAATCGCATTTCAGATTCAAGATGATATTCTGGATGTAATCGGAGACAGCACTGAACTTGGCAAACCAATCGGAAGTGATGCAGAAAATGAAAAACAGACTTACGTGACCATCATGGGAATGGAGAAATCAAAAGAAGACGTCAAACGAATGACAGAAGAAGCATTGGGAATTCTTAGGACGTTGTCCGGTGAGCATGTTTTTCTGGAACAGTTGATTTTGTCTCTGGTTCACAGACGTAAGTAGTAGATAAAGAAGGACAGCCTTATGTTGTTGGAAAAAATAGAATGTGCAAATGACATAAAAAAAATAAGCAAAGAAGATTATACGCAGCTTGCCCAGGAAATACGCGATTTCCTGATTGAAAAGATCAGCATGACCGGTGGGCATCTGGGTTCAAATCTTGGCGCTGTAGAGTTGACCATGGCATTGCATCTTGCCCTGAATTTACCCGAGGATAAAATTATCTGGGATGTAGGACATCAGTCCTATACCCACAAAATATTATCCGGAAGAAAAGACGGATTTGATGTGCTTCGTCAGTTTCACGGTATGAGTGGCTTTCCAAAGAGGAAAGAAAGCCAGTTTGATGCGTTTGACACGGGACACAGTTCCACTTCAATCTCGGCAGGACTGGGGCTGGTAAAGGCCAGAGATATTAAAGGTGAAAAAAATACAATCGTATCTGTAATCGGAGACGGCTCTCTGACCGGTGGTATGGCTTATGAAGCGCTGAATAATGCGGCGAAGCTGGATACAAACTTTATTGTTGTACTGAATGATAACAATATGTCTATCTCTGAGAATGTCGGCGGTGTTTCAAAATACTTAAATAACATCAGAACCGCCAATGGGTATCAGGATTTGAAGGAAGGAATATACAATGCTCTTCGAGGCACCAGAAGAGGAAACACTATGGTGAATGGAATCAGACGTGCCAAGAGCAGTTTTAAGCATCTGGTAATTCCCGGAATGTTTTTTGAAGATATGGGGATTACGTATCTCGGACCTGTGGACGGACATAATATTGATGAGATGATACGTGTGTTCCAGGAGGCCAAAAGGGTTAAGAAGGCTGTGCTTGTTCATGTGATTACCCAGAAGGGGAAGGGGTATCAGCCGGCAGAGAGACATCCGGCCAGATTTCATGGAGCGGAACCATTTGATATTGAAACGGGTCTTCCCTCTCATCCCAGGACGGTGGCAAATTATACAGATATTTTTTCAACCGTAATGTGCAAACTCGGGCAGAGAGATGAGAGAATTGTTGCTATTACGGCGGCAATGCCGGATGGTACCGGACTCAAGCGTTTTCATAATATGTATCCGAACCGTTTCTTTGATGTGGGAATAGCGGAGGAACATGCGGTAACATTTGCCGCCGGTCTGGCAGCCGGTGGATTAAAGCCGATTGTTGCGGTATATTCATCTTTCCTACAGAGGGCATACGACCAGATACTTCATGATGTATGTATACAAAATCTTCCGGTTGTTTTTGCGATAGACCGGGCCGGTCTTGTAGGGAGTGACGGTGAAACCCATCAGGGTATTTTCGATTTATCTTATTTATCCTGCATCCCCAATATGCATATTTGCGCACCCAAGAATAAATGGGAACTGTCCGATATGCTGAAATATGCAGTCAATTTTGATGGACCGATTGCAATCCGTTATCCCAGAGGAAATGCATATGCCGGATTGAGAGAATACAGAGCGCCGATTGAACTGGGGTGCGCTGAATGGATTTACGAGGAAAGCGACATCGCTCTGTTTGCGGTGGGAAGTATGGTGAAAACCGCGCAGAAGGTCAGATGCTCTTTAAAGCAGATGGGGGTGAATGTGAGCCTGATCAATGCCAGATTTGTGAAACCGATTGATGAGGATGCTGTTCTTCGGGCTTCTCATACGCATAGCTTGATTGTTACTATGGAGGAGAATGTAGCGAGCGGCGGATACGGTGAGAAAGTTCTCGAATGTATCAAGGCTTATGATTTAGATGTGGACTGTATTAATGTCGCAATTCCGGATGCCTATGTTGAGCATGGAAATGTAGAACTTTTGAAACAGGAAATCGGTATTGATGCGCAGAGTATTTTTGAGCGAATCTGCGCAAAACTGAAAATAGAACCTTACAAATGTTAAGCGGAGGTTTTTTATGAAAGAGCGTTTGGATGTTATTTTAGTAAATCAGGGTTATGCACCCTCCAGAGAAAAAGCCAAAGCGATCATTATGTCCGGAAATGTATATGTGGATGGACAAAAGGAAGACAAAGCCGGAACGGCATTTGATGAGAGCAAAATTCATTTGGAAGTCAGAGGCGCCAGCCTTAAATATGTAAGCCGGGGTGGGCTTAAGCTTGAGAAGGCGATGGAAGTCTGGCAGTTTCATTTAGATGACATGGTTTGCATGGACATTGGCGCATCTACCGGTGGATTCACGGATTGCATGTTGCAAAATGGTGCGAGAAAGGTTTATTCTGTAGATGTGGGACATGGTCAGCTTGCCTGGAAACTCAGACAGGATGAGCGTGTTGTCTGTATGGAACAAACCAATTTCAGATATATGAAAGAAGAGGATATTACAGATAAACTGGATTTTGCAAGTGTGGATGTGTCATTCATATCTTTGACCAAAATCCTGATTCCGGCAAGAAACCTGTTAAGATGCGGAGGACAGATGGTTTGCCTTATTAAACCACAGTTTGAAGCCGGCAGAGATAAGGTCGGAAAAAACGGAGTTGTACGGGAGACAAAAACCCATGAAGAAGTGATTCACAGAATTGTGGATTATGCGTTCAGCGTAGGGTTTCAGGTGTTGCATCTGGAATTTTCTCCGATTAAGGGTCCGGAGGGAAACATTGAATATTTGATGCATCTTTTGAAGGAGGATGAGCCGGAGGAGGAAATCAGGACGCTTTCTGAAAGGGATGCGGAGGAACAGCTCAAAGAAATTGTGGAGCACAAGACGGGCATCTCTCATACAGGAGACTGGGAACAGGTTATTTCAGAACTGGTAGCCAGATCCCATGCACAGGCAGTTGGACATAATTAATAACAGGGGAGACAGGGAGATTCGATGAAACATTTCATGATTTATGCAAATCAGCATAAAGATGTCGGTTTAAAGACGACTGAGCGAATCGGGAAATATCTGGAAACAAAGGGGCAACGCGTGAGTGTTCGCCTGATGCAGCGCGAGCAGGAAACGGATAGAGACCCGTTTCCGGAGGATGCGGATTGCATGATTGTGCTGGGAGGAGACGGTACTGTTCTTCAGGCAGTCAGAGAGAAGCAAGGGAAGCACCTTCCGATTGTCGGCGTCAATCTTGGCACATTGGGATATATGACAGAGATTGAATTATCCAATCTGGAAACGGCACTGGACAGGCTGGTTTCGGGCGATTATGAGCAGGAAAGCCGAATGATGCTGGAGGGACGTATTTTTGCGAAAGATGAGGAACTCAGACAGGGATGGGCTCTTAATGATATTGTCATTTCGCGAAGCGGTTCTCTTCAGATTATACAATACAAAATTTATGTGAACGGGATGTTTTTGAATGAATATAATGCCGATGGCGTGATTATCACCACCCCCACCGGATCTACAGGATATAATCTTTCGGCAGGCGGACCTCTGGTGGAGCCGAGAGCCAAACTGATTATGGTGACGCCAATCTGCCCGCATACACTCAATCAGAGAAGCATCATTCTATCACCGGACGATGTGGTGGAAATCGTGATTCCCGAAGGAAGAGAGGGAAAAGATCAGACGGTGGGTGT
>JAILPF010000354.1 GCA_024699575.1 Acetatifactor sp.
TGCATGTGTTGAACAATATTTTGAAAACCTTAGACCCTGCAATCATCAAAGTGGATAAAATTGATGAAGTAGAGAATGCATTTGTTATTAGGTACGAGAATGATGCTGTCATTATTCACGATGGAAAGATAATAGACCAAAATATTCTTTCAAGTGGAACAAAGGCTGGAATAACGATAGCCAGTATGGTTACGGCAATGCAAGATTGTGCATATGGATTTTACTATTGTGATGAAAAATTCTCTTATATACACAGCGATATTGAGAAAGCAATTCTGTCAGTCATGATAAGTAGTATTAAGAACAATGAACAATTGTTTTTTACTACACACAATACCAATGTCTTGGATATGCCATTGCCAAAGCACTCTTTTACTTTCCTAAAAAAAGATGTCCTGGATGATGAGGAGCCTATCAAATGTATAAGTGCGTCTTCGATGTTAAAGAGAAACACAGATAGTCTAAAAAATGCAGTCGAAAATGATTTGTTTTCTGTTGCACCTAATATTGATCTTATATACAGCTTGGCGGACGATGAGGAAGGAATATAGAATACTGAATGAGAGTAAAAGGGCTTTGTCAATACTATGTTGAAGGTAATGATGAGAAAAAACTATTAACCGAATTGAAGACAAGTATGCAACTGATTGTTCCCGGAAAGATTGAAACGTTTAATGTTGTTCAAGAACGATTTTCAAATGTAAGACTAATGCAGATAAAAGAGAATACAACCATTATTCTGGTATATGACACGGACACCAATTCAACGGAAATATTAAAAGAAAATATAGCCCGACTAAAGAAGTGTCATGCTGTTAAAGAAGTAATATGTATTCCACAAGTGGCTAATTTGGAAGAAGAATTGGTATATTGTTGTGATATCAGAAAAATAACCGAATTATTAAATAGCAGATCGCAAGGTCAGTTTAAGCATGATTTGATTATTGAGAAGAACTTGAAAGAAAAGCTAATTTCCCACAAGTTCAATATCAATAAACTATGGGAGCGTCAACCGCAGAATCAATTTCATGTGTTTGAGAATGGTGCATGTAGGATAAAACTTTAGTAGGAGAATGCTTCAAATGAGTAACAAGACAGTTAAGAGCACAAAGAAAATATCTGCATCCGTACCGGAGATTGCCGCAGAGTTTTTTTCAGTTGTTTTGGACGGAATGATTAGTATTTATATGTTTCTTATTATTGCAGTAATGCCCTTCTATTTTCAGGAGGGCTTTGCTCATATCGGTACGGATAAAGCAATGTTCTATCAGGGAACCGGGAAGCTGGCTGTGATGTTTACCTTGCCAGTTCTGATACTGCTGACGATCTTTCAGGTGATTGATAAGAGGCAAAGAAAAGAAAAAATAAGTGTAAAGCTGTCTGTGACGGACTGGTTTGCGCTGCTCTATGCAGTGGCATTGGTTTTATCCTATCTATTCTCCGATTACAAAGAACAATGCCTGTGGGGAGCCAAGGGATGGTATATGGGACTGCTCCCCCAGCTGATGTTTTTGTACACTTACCTTCTTATCTCCAGATACTGGGAGAAAAAGGACTGGATGTTTTACCTGTTCTTCCCGGTGTCAGCGGTAGTGTTTGGACTGGGAGTGCTCAATCGTTTTGGAATTTTCCCAATCGATATGAAGGTGCAAAACGTAACCTTTTTATCGACCATTGGAAACATTAACTGGTACTGCGGATATGTCGTAACTGTTTTCTTTGCAGGATGCTATCAGTTTATCATGAAAAAATGGAACAAAAAGTGGCAGAAATGGTTGATGGGAGTATATCTTGCTGTAGGGTTTGCCACATTGGTAACACAGGGTAGCGAGAGCGGTATGGTTGCATTGGCTGTAGCCTGCATTGTCCTCTTTTGCATGGCAGCAAAGGACGGAGAGCAGATGGTGGCGTTTTGGCAGGAAATGGCGATATTGTCCGGAAGCTGTGTGGTGATCGGTCTGGTGTGGAAATATTTAAAATGGGGATTAACGTATCAAAATACTTATACGGCGACAGCTTTTCTAAGCGGAATCCCTTATTTGTGTTTGGTGTTGACGATGATTGGCTGTTTGACACTTTGGATACTTAAAAACAGAGACCTTTATTTTCGGCGATTGTTTAAATTCTTTGGGTGGAGTATTTGTATATCAGTACTGTTGTGCATTTGTGTAATGATAGCAATGATTGTAAAAAATACGATAACTCCAGGAAGCATAGGCAGGTTTTCGAGCAACTCTTTTTTTACGTTTTCATTGCAGTGGGGAAGTTCGCGTGGTGCAACATGGAAAGCCGGATTAGGATGCTTTTTGGAACAGGGTATATTGCACAAGCTTTTTGGGGTGGGACCTGACGGTATGGCGGCATATTTGTATACGGATGGCTCAGAACCACTAAAAGCCATGGTGAATGAAGTGTTTGGAGCAGTAACGTTGACGAATGCACACTGCGAGTGGATGACAATTTTAGTAGATGAAGGTTTGTTTGGCGTGATTGGGTATGTAGGAATAATGATTAGTATGATTATAAGAGCTTTAAGAGCAGGCATAAAAAAAGACATAGCTACAGCCTGTGGACTATGTCTTCTAATATATACGGTTAATAATGTCCTTAGCTTTCAGCAATCCATGAATCTGGCTACTCTTGCTGTGATTCTTGGGATTGGAGGCGCTTATCTTCCCTTGGGAAAGGAGGAATAAGTGAAGGTAGCAAGAACAAAAGAGTAAACGGTAATTCGCCGTTAAGCCACATGATTTCTACCATTCCGAAAGCCAGGCAACTGATATAGAAAATAGCACAGGTTATGAAAATCAAACGATTATCTTCGCTATTATTCTTACACATACCCTGTTCGACATAGCCACAGAGTGTGGATAGTGTAGCGAGAATAAATAGTATGCCTGCAGGTATGCCAAAGTTGAATGCAAACTGGAGATAGAGATTGTGGGCATGAGGGGCGTAATATGAAGGGGTGACCTGTACGCCATTTTCAATGTTTCTGTGCCCTAGTGTGTTTAATTTTGATAAATACTGATTGTAAATAGTACTACGGATAATGGAGGAATCACCGGTGTAATATTCCAGTACAGGTGGCAAATACATGACTTCCGATAACATAGCTGCAGTCAATTCGTTCGTAACAAGCAAGCTGCGATTTATATTAAATTGATAGAAAGAATTTGGTAACCGAGATATATCATTTTCTGGAGATTGGGAAAACAATTCCACAATACGATGAAAATTTAAATCTAAAACATCTCTCCAAGATGTATATTTAGGAGAATCCCAAGGGTCAAAGGAATGTACTTTCTCCTCAGTATATTCAGCGTGAAACCAGACGGGGTGATGAAGTATAGTTGGCAGGTAGCGGGCGGCTCCATAGGTTAAGGGAAAGCTCAAAATGATATACAACAGGAGTGAAATGATTAGTCTGCTCCCTTTTGATAGTATCTGTTTTGCAGGTTGTTTGCTCAAATAATAAATTCCGGCAACCATTGTTGACAGAATCATAGAGAACATGGCGCTACGGCTGACAGTAAGGAGCACGAAAGACCACATTGATCCACAGAAGAATAGCAGGAGAGCAGAGTGGAAAAGCTTGTAGCGTTCTGAAATTGCATTTTGCGCATGAAGATATTTTGCCAAAAAAGAACAGTAAACCATCTGATAGAAAAGCGCGTTGATGTTAGTATTAGAATACATACCTAAATATCGAATTTCATCGTATGGGCGGAAAAGAAATGCAAATCCTTGTAGCATAAAAAAGGAGAAAATAATACCGTCTGCTAAGGAAAGTATGATTAACTTTTTATCATCAGCGGGAATAGTTACCAGTGCAAGAGTACCATACATCAATAGATACTGCCATGGCCAAATGGAATCATTGATGGAAAAACCAAATAGAAGAAGAACCAGGCTAAAAATAAGCTGGAATCTATATGTGAGGAAAAAAAACTTCCACTTTGTATGAAGGATAGCATATATAAAAAGCGTTCCCCACAGTGCAACAGATAAAACTCCGGTCACCCACTGCAACGGATAGAACTGGGACAAGATAGCATCGTGAAAAAAAATGGTGAGTGTAGGAATCGCCACAATACAGGTCAGACACCAGATTAGATAAACAGGAGCTTTGAAATCCTTTAATTTACAAGACGGAAGAACCAATAATGCAAGGCAGAAGCTGATAAAATTGGGAAGAATCATCTGCCAAGAACCGGTTACACTACCTTTGCGCTGGTCAATAATACAAAGAAGTATAAAACAAATAGTGTATAATATTCTGCGAGTAAATTTTTTATCCCTTGCCATTTTTATAGAATTCCTTTCCGAACACAAATTAGTAGTAATCTATTATAGCATAAAAATAAAACTTTTTCCACTTTGCAAAATGGAACAGGTTGCTTTATATAAAGTAAAATGATAAAATAGTATAATTATGATGGAAGAAATACCAAGGAGGAGATTTTATGAGAAAACAAAGTGGTGAGAAGATGGATTTTTTTAAAATTCCAATCACCAGAATTATATTATTGTGCATGGCTGATTTG
>JAILPF010000361.1 GCA_024699575.1 Acetatifactor sp.
ATATCTGACAGGATTTTCGGTTTTGCTACTCCTGCGCAGAAGGAGTTCAATGCTTATTTTAGAGAGAAGGCTTTTGAACTTGCTGTTAAGCACAACGTGGATTTGATCTTCACGTATGTGTGTGCGTTTGAAATGCAGGAAGAAAAAGACTATCTTATGAGCTTGCATGATCTTTTTGCCGGGAATGGTGGCAAGTTCTATTTTGTTGAGCTGAGCGCTGACCTTGACATCAGACTTTCCAGAAATGAGACGTCTTACAGAATGGAAAGAAAAGCTTCCAAGCGTGATGTGGAGTGGAGCAGATCAAATCTTCTCAGTGACATAAAAAAGCACAAGCTTAATTCCGAAGAGGGTGAAGTCTGGTTCGAAAATCATCTGAAGATTGATAATTCCAACCTTGAACCGGACCGGGTAGCAGATAAAGTTATCGAAGTGTTTGGACTGACTCCCAATGATAAAGAAGAGAGGGAGTATCGATTTGGAGTTTGAAATTATTAATGGCCGGTTTGTGGTATTTACGAAGTATATTGCGGAAGAAAGGGGCAATAACTATGGAATCCATTCTCATAAAAGATACGACAAGAGAGCAGCGTGAGCAAATTGTAGCGGAATCTATCGGCAACGTTAACGGTTCCTGCGATGGTTGTGCGTCGGCGCTCGTAGAAATGTATCAGGATTATATTGATGGAAAAAAAGAAATTCGAGATATCAATATGGAATTCAGGGCCCATTACGAATCCGGGATGGAGATTCCGGAAAAGAGTGAGTGCGGATATGTAAAGTAAGATAGGAGATGAAGAGATATGGACAACGTACAATTTGAACGAGCACTTGCGTTTGCGCTCAAGCAACATGCAGGACAAACAAGAAAAAACGGCGAACCTTATATTGTCCATCCTATCAGCGTCGCCAATTATTTGCGTCAGAACGGAAAGAGCTTAACCTATCAAGTGGTAGGGTTGTTTCATGATTTGTTAGAAGATACCGACGCTACAGAGGATGAAATCCGAGAGTATGGAGAGGATGTGCTGGAAGCCGTTAAGCTGCTTACAAAAACCAAAGGCATCTCTACGAAGGATTATCTAAATGAAATTTTGAAAAATCCAATAGCAACAGCTGTAAAAGAGGCAGATAGGATTGATAATTTAAGAGATGCAGCTAAAAGTACTGATGAAGAATTTATTCTTCGATATCTTAAGGAAACCGAAGATTATTATTTGCAGCATTTTAAAGGAATTAATCCTGCTTTTCAGGAATTGGCAAAAATGGGAGAGAAAATTAATAACAGAAAAATAGCGGAAGTGAAAAACTAAACTGACGGTTTATATGATTGTAGAGGTCAAAATGCTAAAGTACATTCATAAAATAGAAAAAGGATGTGGCTAAGATGAATGTTACAAACAACCAAACAGCATTTATTTCTTTCAACAGAATATGAATGCGAAAATAAGGAGACATGGAATGGCGGTCCCCACAGATATCTTTTTTGCAAATGATCAGTACGTCATTCGATTTAGAGGAATCTATGCGGGTAGGAAACCTCAAATAGAGTATCGGCTTTGGATGAAAATCCAAAGCTTATTTGCATTTGGTAGGATGCTTCATGCTGGATTAAAAAACACTTTACAAAGAACTACTTGATATTCATTTTGTTCTATTATTTTTTCTGATAAGCGGCAGGTAAAACAGGTACAGCAGTAAAGTTGCCAGCAGCATTATGATCAGCAGGTACAGATACCATTGCCAAAGCTGTGTTATCTGTATGCCGAGAGGGTTCTGATAGGTAAAGAAAAAGTTCGTCCAGAAGTCAACGCTTATGAGCTTACCGTCTTTATACGTCGGGCTTGCGAGCATAGAGTTTAGATATATCGATAGAATGCCAAGCAGATATACAAGGAGGACTGTATTTTTGAAATGCTTTATGCTCCAGTCAATCTGACCGGAATTTGCTATAATCAGTCCAAGTGCAATTATCATAGTATGAAAGATGAAAAACTGGTAGGAGATTACGCTTGTAAAAGCCTGTTCCACTGATACCGTAGTTGTAAAAATCGATGGCATGAGAAGTGCCATGATGCCCCCGAGTGTACAGGTTGGCGCCATGAAGGCCAGTAGCGTCTCACGTTGCTTTTCACCTTTCATAAACCTTGCAGCGGCAATCAGTATAATCTGTATTGAGCAGAAATGCAAAGGAAGGTGATTCATCGGAAGATACGGCAACATGAGCTCTCCGTTCTGCGAGGGCACCAGCTTTATGACTCCCATCATTTTTGCAGCCTCCGACAGCACTGCGATAATGAGTGCAGTCGTAAGAACGCGGTCGAGGTTGGGCCGCTTTTTTTTGAAG
>JAILPF010000401.1 GCA_024699575.1 Acetatifactor sp.
CTGACCAAAAACGATTAGTTTATATTATCGTTTTTCTTTATCTGCCTCTGCGTCCTTAATCCGATAATAGTCTTCCATATCAAGCGTAAACGTGACATGATCCTTTGCATTTCGAAGTCGTTCGAGCAAACAACAGGTCTCGATTTGCGAACCATTGTCCAAACTTATCTTCATATCCTTTGAAATGATCTCCATCGTGCTTTATCCTGAAATAAAATTATTTCTTCCTTGGCGCCGGCAGTTCATTGTACATCGCTTCCAGCAAATCTCGCAGAAAAGCCTTGTTATCAACATCATCCACGAGGATCATTTCCTTTGCACCATCATACGGCAGTTCCAAATCAGCATCAGGCATCATTGTCACAGCGGATTTTGTCGGCTTTACCCAAAAACGATCATCATAGATACCTCCCACCACCTTGCCGCGATAATATATAATGTATTCCCCCATCATCGTCCGAGATGAAATTTCATACAGCTCCGAAAGCTGCTCCAATATGAAATCCAAATACTCTTTACTTGATGCCATTTTACACTACCTTTATCATTATCATTTCCATTGGCTGTTCATACCCGGGAACATCTACGACGAATCCTCCGCAATCCTTATATCCCAACTTGCGATAGTCATCAGAAAAGTCCGTAGCATTTGTCTGCCACGGACTTCTCTAACTTTTTTATTCAAGTATTAAGCTGTCAAAATAGAACGTTCCGGATTCTCTGTCACCCTTAAAGTCGGTATATACTGATACAGACTTGATAACGGTTGCATCCGCAAGGGAATGCCCGGTTCCTGCCCAGGACTCCTCATTGAAATCGGTAAAGTCCATCTTCACGTAGCAAGGCTCTGTTCCGTTTAAGAAGTCGGTGTAAGAGAATGTCGACAAATCCGTCTCAATCTGAATCTTGTAATCGTTACCGGATCCGTCAGGCTCCAAATATAATGAGAAACCTGTGTAATTTGATAACTGGATATCCTCTACCAACTTGGTACCGCCGGCATAGCCTTTTCCCTCGTAATCGTAGTCAACTCGGATACCATATGCTCCGTTGTCCTTATGATCCTCATCCAGAGTCATGACAAAGCTACCACCGTTGGAATTGATGTTGTAAGCATTTGTCAGCAGATTCTGAGAACCTGCGTAAAATTCGCCATTCTCAACAACACTTTCCGGTGCCTGCTCCACCTCTAAGATGGTATTTTTGCCGGAAGAGATTTCCACATTCTGAATAGCACTTTCATCCGCACCATCTGATAATACTACTTTGATTACTCGGATCGGAATCGTTACATCATCATCGCCGTATACAACGGTGTTGTCCTCTCCGTCAGTTGATTCTGCCTCTTCAAAATCTATTCCGTCTTTAGAGTACAATGCTTTCACTTTCGCGGCATCTTCTTTTGCCACTGTCACACGGAATGCATTGATGTCGTCTTTCGTCTTGTAGCAAATACTACCGTCTGTGCTTCGGATTCCCTGCGTGAGATCCTTATCTCTGATAAGAACATTTGCTGAAATCTTGTCAAAGATTGCATTGTCCATATAGGACTCACCATCGTTTGCATAGATCATTCGAATAGAATCAATGGTCTCACTGCTTCCCGCTGCAAGTACCACTCGGATGAAGTAGTACTTCTGATCTGCACTTATTTCAGCAGTATCGCTAATCGGCACATAGCTTATTCCGTCGGCGGATGCAAAATACGTAATATCTGCACCGTTACCTGAGGACTCTACTTCGATACTCTTCAGAGGAATGGTCGCAGAATACTCGATAAATCCGGCATCTGTAGCAGATACATTGCTGATCTTTCCGTCATTGCACTTGATGTTCATGCTGTGATCATAGCTGTAGGTGTTTCGAACCTCGGTAGGGTTTGGATCGTCTGCCGCCACTGCAATCAAATCAAGAGGATCAAACAAATTGTGGCTGACATTCTCTACGGTCACAATATTGGACCAAAGTCCCTCTCCACTCTCATTGCATGCGCGTAAACGATAGGAGTATGTTTTACCATCTACAGCAGTTTCATCATGATAACCTGCTATACAATCCTTGGATTTATCTTCCCAGTTACGACCGGAATCGTAAACATTTTCCTCTTCGCCTGCGATGGTTGTCCACACAGATTCGTCGGCGGACTCGTCAACTGCACCTTCTGCTCTCTGGATTTCGTACCATGCACCACCAACAACACCTCTCCACTTAATGTCAGCTACACTTCCATTTGTAAAGCTGTTCTCGTATAACAGAGGTGCCTCATCCGTCTCAGGTGCAGGAATCGGCAGATTCTTTGCAGATTCATAGTCGGATGCGTTTCCGTTTACAATCTGTGCGTAAGCATAAATGCTTCTAAGAATCTCTTTCTCTCCATAATAGCTTCCGGCTTCAAATCCGGGCCAGTGATAGGACGCCCAGTAACCATCCTCATCATGGAAGTAGAATCCATATCCGTCTTTATGTGCTCTTAAACTCCACATCATCACACCATTTGCATGATGCTGTACTGCCTGCTCAAATACTTCAATGCAGGGCTCTGCTGTCACATAGGTACCAAACTCACCCAGAATGTAAGGCTTTCCTGCCTCGCTGTGAACCACTTCTGTTTCCTCTGCGCATCTTACCGCAAAGTTTCCTTCATAGTAATGTGCTCCAAGAATATCTGCAGGATTATCACTCTTTCTACTTTGTGCAGTAGTAGACATTCTTCCATCCAGCACAAGATGATTGGAATCCAAACTCTTGATATAATTTATAATATCAATTGTCCATGCTGACAAATCGTCATCGTGAGCTTCCTGATTGGAGGGGTTTCCTCCCAACTCATTTCCAGTCTCCCAGCACAAAATAGCTTTATCATCCTTATACTTCACACCTGTCACGCTGTTTTCACGTTCCATTAAGTGTGCGATCATCTGTTTAAAATAATCAATTGCTTTCTCGGATGTAAAGAATCTCCATGCCCAGTCGTAGAAGGTACCAGGCTGGGGTGTTTCTCCCTCTGACTCTCCTGCAAGCCATACGTAGCTTTCCATTCCACCAACCCAGTGCCAATGATCCACTAACGGAATGATAACTCGCACTCCATGCTCATTGCAAAGTGCCAACAACTGATCAAGCTCGTTCAGCGCATCTTCATTGAAGATAAGCTTTCCGTCTTTATCCACTCCTGCCACATAAGCACGATCCTTGTTACTACCATTGTAAGCAGGAATTACATAGGTTCTCGTTACATTACCGCCCATTGTTTTGATGGTCTTAACTGCATTTTCCTGTTCCCAAGCAGTATCACTCGTCGCCTGAGGGTAATTGAGGGAGATAAACTGCAATTCCTTATCTCCATCCATCAGCTTAGTACCATCACATGTAATAAAATTCTCAAATGATGACGCCATGTCTTCGGTTTCTCCTTCATTAACCGTTACTTCTGCAGTGTCTTTTGTCTCACTGCTGTCAGAAGACGTAGCTCCACATCCCACACATGAACTAATGAGCGCTAAACTCATTAGCACGCATAATAGTTTTTTGCGCATAAAATATATCCTCCCTTTATATACTATCAAGAGGATAGCATAACGGATCCTTGAGAATAATAGGATGATTTTTGTATCTCTATACATTTTTTTAGGATACTATATTGTGGCAGTTCTCCGTCTGAATTACTTATTATCATCGGAGGACGCCTGTTCAACCTGCTTTACAGACTTCTTGATTTGTTGGTGGGACAAGAGGACAACAGTCTCGACGTTCTGTTACGTGGGCAAGAAACTATATGTCAGTATTTCTCATATACCGGGCATCTTTATATGTTCCGATCTTTTTGATCTTATTATCCTTAAGCATCTTACCCAAAACCAGTTCAACTGTTTTTACGCTGACATCCGGAAGTTTTGCAA
>JAILPF010000485.1 GCA_024699575.1 Acetatifactor sp.
CTAACAAAGCTTTAATTTATGCTTTACAAGCCGAGGAAGGATTAGATGTCAATACAGCTAATGGTTCCTTCGGTCCAACCACACAGCGGAAATGTCCTGTTTTATCAGTCGAAAATGCATCACAGTATCCTGCTTTTGTCAAAATTCTAAAATATGCACTAAAATGTAATGGAATGAAACTTACATCATTGGATGGTTCATACAGCGAAGAGCTGAAAATGTCTATCAGCAATTTTCAAAAATTTGTAGCACTCCCTGATAATAATGGAATCGCTGATTTGAACCTCTGGATGGCTTTATTGACAAGCAAAGGGAATACAGAACGACAAGTAAGTGGGTGTGACTGTGCTACAAAAATAACTAATGAAAATGTATCTGTGCTAACAACTAATGGATATAGATACATAGGGCGTTACTTAACAGGTCGATACAAATTGACTCAGCAGGAAATTGCCATTTTATCCCAAAATAATATTCGTATTTTCCCAATATTTCAGCGTTCTGGTGAAGGCATTTCTGCAACTAATGTAGGCTACTTTACATCGTCTCAAGCTCTTGCGGATGCTCATGATGCTATTCAGGCAGCCTTAAGGCTAGGCTTCCCTTCTGGATCCATTATATATTTCGCAGTTGACTATGATGCCTATGATACCCAGGTAACTAATGTTCTACTCCCTTTTTTCCACACTTTATCACGTGAATTTAACAGTATCAATTACGCAGGTTTTAAAATTGGAATCTATGGTCCCCGAAATGTCTGCACTCGTATTTCTCTGGCCGGATATGCAAAAGCTAGTTTTGTTTCCGACATGTCTACAGGTTATAGTGGTAATCTAGGCTACCCTTTGCCCTATAATTGGACATTTGATCAGATTGTTACCACAGTAATAAAGAACCCTTCTACCAATACGTCTATTGAAATAGACAAAGATGTTGTCAGAAGTGTCGACGCCGGGACACAGTTTGAAAACAATTATGATGACCAAATAGATTTCGAAGATGCCCATACTCGTGCTTTAATGTTAACTGCACAATTTGAAGGTAGTGGAAATGGTTATAAATCGATTGCTGGGAACTCTGACAATATGGGACTTTCACTCGGTATTATTCAGTTCAATATTGGACAAGGGACATTACAACCTTTGTTATCACAGATTTTAAGTAGCAATAAGAATCTTGTCTTATCAATTTTCGGAGAAAATAAAACAGAAGAATTAGAAAATATACTCATGGGTAGTCTAGAGGCACAGCTTAACTGGGCAATTAGCATTAATACCGAATCGGGTAATTCAATCAATGCTGACTGGGCTACACCTTTTGTTGCACTTTGTGAGACACCTGAGTTCCAGGAAATTCAAAACAATTACATTGCCTCCTACAAAGAACACGCCATTGAAAAATGCGCATTGTTTGGTGGGTTTTCAACAAGTCGTGCTTACGCATTTATGTTTGATTGTTCAGTGCAGTGCGGTAGTTTCACACAAGCAGAAGCAGATGCAATTCACTCTTTAATTGATGATTCTATGTCTGAAGTTGAGCGTTTGCAAATTATAGCTAAAGTTATGCTTCCAACACGTGGAAATGATGCCTATACACGAAGGATGTGCATCATAAACGGAACCGGCATTGTTCACAAAACTCAAATCAATCTTGATGATTATGGTATTGATGATAAAGAAATAATCAATATGCCTTAAGGTCTCAAAAACACTTAGAAACTCCAGAAGAAAAAGAAGGAGCGTGTGAAAAAATGAGAAATCATTTTTTCATGCGCTCTGCTTTCTGCCCAACTTCTTTCTGAAACTTATTTTACTTAAAAAAAGGGGGATATTTCCCCTTACCCCATAACTTTCATTTTCGTGAAGTTATGTAGCTTCGCGAAGTCTCATTTTTTTATTGTGATATTTGTAAAGGTTTTGCCCTATAGAAACCAAGAATTCTTCCAACTTTACAGAATCTATTCCCTTCGCACAATTCTCTTGTAGCATCGGTTATTTTTCATTACGCCAAATGTTCCCTCGGCTTGCATGGAGCGATTCATTCTCAGCAATGCTCCATGAATGCTTTCCTGATTTTCGATTACCTCTTTGTGCATCCTGGTCAGCTCCTGGTTTATCCGAACGGTTCGTTTTTTATCGGTCCTCTTGCATTGGGCTGCATACGGGCATCCGCTACAGTCTTCGCACTCATAATCCTCTTCCTGTCTGCCACAGTTGTGCATACTTTTTTGCCACTTCCGTCAAGTAATCCGGAACGTACTCTGTATTTGTGGAGATACGAATCCCGCTGAAGACAAGGCCCTCGTTCATCTGTTCCAGCAGAACGGTTATCTTGTCATAAAGGCGATACCTGGATTTCTCAGTAGCTTTTTTCCAAACCCAGGTGTATTTGTTGGCATTCGCTTCAAACTTTGATCCATCAATATAAATATGCTGCAGATCCACATGTTCTTCTTCAAAGATAGCCTGATT
>JAILPF010000089.1 GCA_024699575.1 Acetatifactor sp.
AACTTAAGACACTGAATTATGCGCTGGGTCAGATTATGAGCGGCGTTATCGCCCGACGCGGAACGGCGGCTGCAGCCATGGTACTCATGATGATTGTGCCGATTGTCATCTTTATTTTCTCACAGGCAAACATTGTGGAAACCATGTCGACATCAGGTATGAAAGACTAGTAAGAGAGGAGAAATGCAATGCGTAAAGCAAAGAAATTAGTTCTGTTACTAAGTCTGTTGATGCTGTTTTGGACATTGGATACTCCGATGAAGGTATCCGCATATGTTCCCTACGAGACATATACTTACGACACGCATGCAAACGGTGATTTTTTCCTGTCACCCCATGCATATGTTCCGGAAAAGAGCATTGATTCATATGCCATCGGACTGGAGACAGCACTCAATAACCCTTCCGACCTCTTTGTGGATAAGGATGGTTATGTATATATTGCGGACACAGGTAATAACAGAATTGTAGTATTGGATGAGAATTACGGTCAGGTCAGAATCCTCACAGGATATACGACCAATGAGGGAGAGACATCAGAGTTTAATCAGCCGAAAGCTGTGTTTGTCAACGATGAGGGACATCTTTACGTGGGAGACACTCTCAACAATAGGATTGTAGTCTTTGACAGTATGGGGCAGCAGATGAATGTCTTTGATGCACCCAGTGAAGAATTATTGCAGAACGTCATTTTTGAACCGTCTGCACTGGTAGTAGACAATTTTGACAGAATCTATGTGGTTTCCCAGAGTACCAATATGGGTATCCTGGCACTGGATTCCAACGGCGTATTCCAGGGATTTATCGGTGCGGAAAAGACAACCGGTACTTTCATGGATATCGTGAAGGATTTCTTCCGGACAGACGCACAGAAGGCAAGACTTCGTCAGAATGTGCCTACAGAATATAACAATATTAATATTGATAAAGATGGATTTATCTATGTGACAAGTAGTGCTTTGGATGCCAATGAGCAGCATGCAACCACCAGACGTAAAGAAGGTTCTGCACATCCGATTAAAAAGTTAAACCCGGCGGGAACGGATGTAATGAAGCGTAACGGTGCATTCAACCAGGGCGGTGATTTGATCTGGCAGAAGGATGTATCCAGATTCATCGACATCGCGTTAACGGATAACAATGTGTACAGTGCATTGGATTCCACCGGTGGAAAGATTTTTACCTACGATGGAGAAGGTAATCTCCTGTATGCATTCGGTGGAAAAGGCTCACAGCTTGGTGTATTCCAGATGCCGGTAGCTTTGACCTACAAGGGTGATGACCTTCTGGTTCTGGATGCAAGAACTGCTTCTATCACTGTCTTCAATAGAACAGAATATGGTGAACAGTTTGCCAAGGCAATCAATCTGCAGAACAATAGAAAATACACCGAAGCTGCAAAAGAGTGGGAAAAGTTGCTTCAGATGAACAGTAACTATGAGCAGGCCTACAATGGGATTGCTACCGCATATATGCGAATGGGCAAATACAAAGAAGCAATGGAAAATTACCGGTACGGAAACGATTTGGACGGTTACGGAGAAGCTTATGCAGCCTACCGTAAGAACATTATGGAGCGCTTTATTCTGCTAATTCCGATTGCAGTTATTGTTCTGGTAATTATCATCAGAAAGATTTCTGAGAGAATCAACCGAGTGAATGAGGCCGGTTGGAGTAAGGTTGGAAAACCAAGCTTAAAAGAAGAGTTGTGCTTTGGATGGTATGTGATTTTCCACCCGTTTGACGGTTTCTATGAGTTGAAACGAAGTAAGAAAGGCGGATTAAGGGGCGCAACTGTAATCCTTACAGTTGCTGTGCTGGAAGATTTATTCCGACAGATTGCGACAGGATATATCGTAACCGGAAAAGAATGGGCAAGAGTCAGTGTCATAGACGCCTTCATGTCTATCGGTTTCCTGGTTCTTCTGTGGACGGTGGCAAACTGGGCGTTGACCACATTGATGGATGGAAAAGGAAGAATGCGGGATATTTATATTGCCAGCTGTTATGCGCTGATTCCCATGATCCTTTTGGGATTCCCCACAACGCTCCTCACCAACATCTGCACGACGAGTGAACTGCAGTTTATCCATTTCTTCTATGCTGTAGGTACGTTGTGGACCGTGATGCTGATTTTCTTTGGGGCTTTGGTTACAAATGATTACTCTCTACTGAAGAACATTGTGACAACTGCAGCATCTGTTGTCGGAATGGCATTCATAGCGTTTGTTGGTGTACTGACAATCAATCTGTTTGTCTCACTGTTTGGCTTTGTCAAGACTCTGGCAAACGAGATAATCTATAGAATATAAGGAGTTTATCTATGGGAACAGTTGCAAAAAAACGTAAGCATATAGTAGTGGCAATTGTTATAATTGCTTTACTTTTGATATTTGCCTGGATACTCCTGCAAAGACCACATGCAAAGACTGTGGCAATAGAAGGATATACACCCCTTGAAACAGCAGGAGATTACAAGCCTGTCCAAATAGGCGAAGGTCTTTTGAAAATCGCCGAGGATGAAAAGACGATTCTTTGGCTGGATCAGGATACAGGAGGAATTGCTATCGAGGATGTAGCCAGCGGGGAGCGTGTATATTCTGTACCTCAGGATGCATTTGAGGATCCGAAGGCGGCAGATGACATCAAAAAGCAGGTGGGTTCCGCACTTTTGATGACCTATTATAATATCAGAGCGCAGAAAACAATTATTTTTGACAGCTATACAAATGCAGTGAATATGAATCAGATTTCTTATGCGCTGTTGAAGGACGGAACCGGTGCAAGCATCAAGATGGTACTTGGCCGAGAGGATTCCGCACTGCTGATTCCTGAGCAGATTAGTGCGACCAGGTTTGAAGAACTAAAAAAACAGGTGGAGGAAACCACCAGCACAAGGGCAGCAAAGAAGATGGCATCTCTGTACCTGCGCTACACATACAAAGATGCCAGTGATGAGCAGAAATCCAAATATCCTGCGCTGAAGGATATGGATATCTATGTGCTGAAATCCTCTGCCAACAACAAGAACAAAGAGGATTTGGAAGAGTATTTTGGAGCGGCGGGATATACCTATGAGCAGATGGAACTGGATTATGCGGAATTGGGGTATGTTTCCAAAACCGAGAGCTTCCCTTGCTTTAAAGTTTATATGGACTATCGATTGGAAGATGGTGTAGTTAAGGTGGATCTTCCGGCAGGGAACATTGAATATGACCGGGACAGCTTCATCCTGACGAACGTAAGCCTGTTCCCCTTTATGGCAGCCGGAAAGACCGGTGAAGAGGGATATATGGTTCTTCCGGATGGTTCCGGAAGCATTGTTCCATTCAACAATGAAGGTACAGCTAACTCTGTGCTGACTACAGGTAAAACCTATGGACCGGATGCAGCGGACAGCACCATTGACAGGGGAAGCACTTATCATGAATTCCGTTATCCTGTTTTTGGCGTAAAGACCGGAGAACATGCAATTTTTGGAATAGTTACAAGGGGTGACGCGGTATCACAGATTAACTGTCAGGTAGGTAACATTTCCCATTCCTACAACACAGCATATGCTGACTTTACAATCAGCCAGAATGCGCAGTATGGATCTGTTTCCTTTGAGCAGGCACCGTGGATACAGTACGACAGAAACGGATATCAGGGAATGATTTCTCTGGAATATTACCTGCTTTCCGGAGAGGATGCAGACTATGCGGGAATGGCCCAAATATACGGAGAGTATTTGACGAAAAACCATGTGCCTGTTGAGAAAGAGGAAAACAGTGAAGTTCCTCTGATGCTGGACACCATAGGAACCGCAGGAAATTACACCAGAGTATTGGGAATTCCGGGTTATCGCAATGTGGCAGTTACCACTTATGAAGAAGCAACCGACATTTTACATGAGTTGCAGAATGAGGGTATTAATCGCGTAGGCTTAAGATACCTGGCATGGTGCAATGGCGGTTATTATACCTATCCAACAACGAAATTAGAGCCTGAGAAAAAGGCAGGCAGTACATCGGACATTAAAAAGCTTCAAAAGACAGTGGATGAGCTGGGCGGAGAACTCTTCATGGATTTGAATTTCCTGACAGCAGACAGGCGAAGAAGCTTTGATCCCACTTATGTGGTTGCGGAGGACGGAATCCGTTCCCTTTTCCAGAAACAGGCTTATTATCCGTTCTTCTACACGCCGCTTCAGATGGTAGAAGGCTGGGATTGGTGTATTAATCCCAAGAGAGTGCTTTCCTATTTCTCGGATGTGACGAAAAAATATCAGAAGCTGGGAGTTCACAATATTTCCGTAGGAACAGTCGGTGAGGTGCTGAATTCCAACTATAAGAAATCAGATTACACAAACCGTCAGGAAAGTGAAGAGATTGTAAAAGAACTTTTACGTCAGGCCGAGGAACAGTACAGTTCCATTCTGGTAGATTCGGGAAATGCGTACGCACTGGAATATGCTAACTATGTGCTGAATCTCCCTACGGATAATAGTAACTATCTGGTGGAGAGTAAGAGTGTTCCGTTTATCCAGATGGCACTGCACGGAGAAGTGGTTTATGCGGGCAATCCGCTGAACTTATCCGAGAATTATGAGAAGGATGTATTAAAGAGCATCGAGTATGGATGTGCTCCTTATTTCAAACTCTGCGCAACAGATGGAGCTCTTTTGAAAAACACCTACATTTTTGATAAACCGTTATACAATGTTGAGTACTCTGAGTGGAAGGACAAAATGATTGCTGCTTATCAGAAAATCAATTCAGCATTGTCCGGTGTGACAAATGCAAGAATGGTGGATCATGAGGAACTCGAGGAGAACGTGTTTGTCACAAAATATGATAACGGAACACAGATTTATGTGAATTATACCAACCAGGATGTATCCTGCGAAGGTGTAAAAATATCTGCAATGGATTATGCAGTTGTAGAGAGAGGAGCTGGTGGACATGAGTAAACAACAGAAGAAAAAAGGGGTGTCCCTGGCATCAAAAAAAGCGAGAATGGGATGGGTTTTTGTGGCCCCGTTTATTGCCGGCTTCTTTCTGTTTTATCTGGTAGTAATTATTGATTCCATTAAATTCAGCTTCATGAATGTACAGACCCTTCCGGAGGGCGGATATATCACGAAGTGGGTGGGCATGGCAAACTATGAGTACATGCTTCGTACCATCGGATATTTTACTACCCAGATGTGGGATTCGGTGAAAAACATGCTAACCAGTCTTCCGATTCTGCTTTTGTTCAGCTTGTTCGTTGCAGTAATGCTGAATCGAAAGATGAAGGGACGTACCGTTTTCAGAGCGATATTCTTTATTCCGGTAATTCTGTCAACAGGTATTATCGCCAAGTCAGATGCGGCAAACAATATTCAGGCAGTATACAGTGCAATTGATATCGGAGAGGTATCCAGCTCTGTGGAGGAAGTGAGCAACGCATTTGGTGTAGACAGCCTGATGTATTACATGGAACAGGTATTTTCTTTCTCCCCCTGGATTCTGAACTTTGTAGAGGCAGCAGCGGAGAATGTCTATGGAATTATCAATAACGCCGGTGTACA
>JAILPF010000008.1 GCA_024699575.1 Acetatifactor sp.
CCGGCAGGATTCTTTCCTCCTGCCTGTGCCATATTAGGGCGGCCGCCGCCTCCTCCTCCTACCAATGCTGCAATTCCTTTGATAAGATTTCCGGCATGAGCACCAGCTTTTACAGCTCCGTCGGTAGCCATTGCAATCATATTGACTTTACCGTCTTGCGCAGAAAGAAGAACTACAACGCCTTCGCCAAGCTTTTCTTTCAACTGATCGCCCAAATCACGCAGGCCATTCATATCCACACCATCTACGCTGGTTGCCAGAAGTTTCATTCCCTTCACTTCCACAACCTGACTCATAACATCGCCAAGTGCATCCTTTGCCATTTTGGATTTTAAGGACTCATTCTCAGAAGTAAGCTCTTTAATCTGAGACTGCATATGCTGAATTCTTTCCACAAGATTTGCTGTAGTCGTCTTGGCTGCCTGTGCAGCTTTCTCCAGATTATCTTCCAAAGCTTTATAGTACTCCAGTACATTTGCACCGGTCAGCGCTTCAATTCTTCTGACACCTGCAGCAACACCACTCTCAGAAAGTATTTTGAAGGATGCAATATCCCCTGTGTTCTTCACATGAGTACCACCGCAAAGTTCTTTTGAGAAATCTCCCATGGAAACCACACGCACACTCTCTCCGTATTTTTCACCAAACAGAGCCATGGCACCACTCTTCTTAGCCTCATCAATACTCATTATATCGGTAACAACAGGCATACTCTCAGCAATCTTTTCGTTTACGATTTTTTCTACCGCTGCGATTTCCTCTGCAGACATAGCCTGAGAATGACTAAAGTCAAAACGGGTACGGTCACTATCCTGATAGGAACCCTGCTGTTCTACGTGATTGCCAAGTACTTCCTGTAAAGCTGCCTGAAGCAAATGTGTAGCGGAATGGTTCTTACAGGTGTTTGCACGAGTTGTCTTATCCACCGAAAGCTTAGCGGTATCATTAACCTTAATTGTTCCGGAGACCACTTTTCCGATATGTCCGACACGATTGCCCGGAAGTTTTACCGTTTCCTCCACTTCAAATACGCCTGTTGCTGTGGTGATAGTACCCACATCACCCTTTTGACCACCCATGGTAGCATAGAAAGGAGTCCTCTTAAACACAAGTGTTCCTTCCTCTCCACCATTGAGGGTTTCAACCATTTCTTCGGAATCTGCAATCGCAGCAACATTTTCCTCAATCTCCAAAGTATCATATCCAACAAACTCGGTGACTACGGAAGCATCCAGTTTTTCAAAAAGGTCGGCATCCACGGTCTTCTGCGAGAAGTTAGAATGTTCTCTTGCCTTCTGCTTCTGCTCTTCCATTGCAGCCTTGAAACCTTCTTCGGATACAGTCAATCCTTCCTCGCCTGCCATCTCGATAGTAAGTTCAATCGGGAATCCGAAAGTATCATACAGATAAAACGCTTCTTTACCGGTAATCTCAGAGGTATTTCCCTGTTTCTTGGTATCCAGAATCTTCTTAAATTCTTTCATGCCATTTTCAAGAGTTGCCTGGAAACGGTCAATTTCCTTCTTCAACTCAGAAAGGATAAACTCACGATTCTTTGTGAGCAAAGGGTAGCTCTCTTTATATACCTCATCAATAAATACTGTTGCGATATTAATGTAATCCTCAGTCTTTAATCCGAGAGTTCTGCCATGTCTGACCGCACGACGGATCAGACGTCTGAGCACATATCCTGCACCTGCATTAGAAGGACGAAGCTTTGCGGCATCACCGATCAACATCACACTTGTTCTTGTATGGTCGGCAATGATACGCATAGACTTGGTGGACTTTTCATCAGCCTCATATTTTACACCTGAAACTTTCTCAATGTACGCAATAACAGATGTATAAAAATCAGTCTTATAAACATCAGATGTTCCGTTCAGGAATGCAAGATTACGCTCAAGTCCCCAACCGGTATCCACATTTTTCTTCTCCAGAGGAGTCAAATGTCCATCGTGGTGTTTCTCATACTGCATGAAAACATCGTTACCGATTTCAGTATATTTTCCACAGTGGCATCCCGGTTTGCAATCCGGTCCGCAGGGCTCTACATCTGCCACATAGAACATTTCAGAGTCCGGTCCACAAGGTCCGAATTCCAGTCCCCACCAGTTATCTTCTTTCGGAAGATAATAAATATTTTCAGGCTTAAATCCGGAAACAATTCTGAATTTAGCGCTTTCCTCGTCTCTGGGAGCATTTTCATCACCGGCAAACACAGTTGCAGCCAAATGATCTGCATCAAATCCAAAAACTTCGGTAAGGAGTTCATAACTCCATTTGCAACGTTCCTCTTTAAAATAATCACCAAGAGACCAGCTGCCCATCATTTCAAAGAAAGTACCGTGGCTGGTATCTCCAACCGAATCAATATCGATGGTACGAACACATCCCTGTACATTGCATAATCTGGTTCCGAGAGGATGCTTTTGTCCCAAAAGATACGGCATCAAAGGCTGCATTCCCGCAACATTAAATAATACACCGGTAGAGCCGTCGGAAACCAATGATACAGCTCCGACATCCACATGTCCTCTCTTGATATAAAATTCTTTCCAAGCATTTCTTAACTCATTGGAAGTAATTTGTTTCATGTTTCTTCTCCTTTTTACTTAAAAAGTAAATTTATCAGCAAAATAAGCATCTAAGTCAGCAATTGCAACTCTCTCCTGCTCCATGGAATCACGGAAACGAACTGTTACACATCCGTCTGTCTCAGACTCAAAATCATATGTAATACAGAAAGGAGTACCAATTTCGTCCTGACGACGATATCTCTTACCGATATTTCCTCTGTCATCAAATTCACAATTGTATTTCTTGGAAAGATCTGCAAAAATCTTCTCTGCACCCTCGTTCAATTTCTTGGACAGAGGAAGCACACCGATTTTGACAGGTGCAAGTGCAGGATGGAAACGAAGAACCGTACGCATATCGCCGCCCTCAAGTTCCTCTTCATCATATGCTGCGCAAAGGAAAGCAAGCACTACACGGTCAGCTCCCAATGAAGGCTCAATAACATAAGGAATATACTTTTCTTTCTTCTCGTCATCGAAATAGCTCATGTCCTCACCGGAAGTATTTGCATGCTGTGTCAAATCATAATCGGTTCTGTCAGCAATTCCCCAAAGCTCACCCCAGCCGAAGGGGAACAAGAACTCGATATCTGTTGTTCCCTTTGAATAGAATGCAAGCTCTTCAGGATC
>JAILPF010000009.1 GCA_024699575.1 Acetatifactor sp.
TATTTTATATACCATCAAGAGGTGGGTCAATTTTAAGTGTTAAATTTTCAAGGTACACAGTATAAAAATATATTTTGTCGTATGTCAGGGTGGGTCAGTTTTAACCGTAAAACCCTGGTCAGTTTTAATTGTAAATCAACATGAGTCATTAATTATCTTTGTGAGATATCTAAGATTATAGATGAAACATTCTTCTTTTCTGCATTTGGGCAATCATATAAATCATTCAGCATGCTTTTTTAAATTTAATATACTATTGTTAATAAGTATTTTTTGTATCTTGTCTACACACACTTTTAATAAACCTGAAGATAATAAAGTACAAATTACAAACGAAAATGTTGCGCCCACAACTGAATTAATTTTTTCATATACATTAAATATTCCCGTACAGAATATACCATGTACCAGATAAACATAAAATGAATAACTATCTATCACTTCAATTACCTTATTTTTATTTAGTACTTCTATAATTAGGCTTTTTTTCTTTTTCAAATATGACAATACAACCACAAACCATATTCCAATTATGGGTTGAGATATTAATACAAATTGTTCATAATAATATGTTCCATCGAAAAACTTGTGAGTAATTAATCTTCCCGCTAACGTGAATAAAAATAAAAGAGTAAATATCATCATTATTCTATCATCAATCTCATCTAGCCACTTAATCTTTCCTGTGAAATATCCTATCGTGAAGACTACAAAATACGATATCACAATATATTTTGAAATTATAATAGAGATTATTATTCCCACAAAAATGGTTGTTATAATTGCTCTATCAAAATGGTGTATACAAGTTGAAATTCTCTGAAGTATTGGCACTAATAAATAGCACAGCATTATTACTGTTGTAAACCATAATGGTCCAAGGCTGCCTATACTGAAAAAGAATTTTGAAAAAAATTGTTGATTTAAAAACAATAATCCCTCAACATCAAATAGATATGCAATAACGGTGGATGCAGGTATATGCTCTCCAACAATAATACTTGCAATAATAATCACCACTGAAACAATTATTGATGGTAACGCAATCTTTATCACTCGTTTAAAATACCAATCATTGAAATCAGATACTATTTTTTGTCCATACAAATAACCTGAAATAAAAAGAAACAATTCCACACCACAATTAAAAAACATTCCTAGCGAATCATGTCCAGGTACAAAAGAATAATATTTTATTACATGGCACAGTACAATAAAAGTCATACCTAAAACTCTTGATAATGATATTGTAGAATCTCTATATTTTAATGAATCGTTCATAATCCCCCCAACATTAACGTCATTTATTTTTTACTCTTAAAAATGGAATATATCGGTCAAATAAAAATACAACCGGTATTTCAAATATGATTATACATATCGCAATAATAAATCCGGCAATAATATTTCCATTATACAAGTTTGGAAATTTATATAGCAATAAATACATAACCAACTGATGGGTTCCCATTATCGTCAGTGTATGTAAACCCAACTCTTCCAATAATCTTGAATTAGAATAGTATGTAACTCCTAATATAAAAATAGTCCCGCTTATTCCTCCAACAATCAATGTTACTGGATTTTTTATTGAAAATGAAAATATATCATTTCCTGCAATTTTTATATTTAACGCAGCAACTATAACTGTTACTAACATAGCAATACTTGTGATAAGAAAACTCTTATATTTGTCATTCTTAAAAAACTCTTTTCCAAGGAATCCTATCATAACAAAAATAAAAGCTACAAATGCTCTTCCAATAACTATATGATAATGAATGTTATTTGAGATAACATCACTAATAATTAGTGCTCCGACAATAACTACCACAATTATACTAATCACTATGTTCTCAAAGTTTCTAAAATACCTTATGCATATAAATAACCCTAAACTTCCGAAAAACAGCGCTATTAAGAACCAATCAGCTCCGACATTACACTGGAAAGTAACCATGTTATAAATACCTTTTTGAACGCTTTGATTCATAAAGATAGCTTTCCAAATTATAGCTATTGTCTCAAAAAATAGGTAAGGAATTATAAGTCCATATACACGTTTTTTTAACCAATCTAATAGTGATTTATCTCTCCATTTTATTTCATCAAATAAGACTCCATGTATAATAAAAAAAGCCGGCATATGAAATGCATATATTATTTCCTGCGTGCAAACATATATTATCTTTGAATAATCTGGATTTAATACTATCAAAATATGTCCGACAACCACAAGCATAATCAAATATGCCTTTGCGACATCTATGTATTTTACTCTTTCCTTATCCATACTATCCACTCCTAATTATGTCCCTTACGCAATTCTTTACCTTTTATCATTCTGTTGTCGGTTTCAAATCAACCACCACTATCTCTGGTGGATTATTAATTCTTGGAAGATAAATATGTTCATTTCCAAGTCCTGATGACAGTATGCATGTAGCATACTCACCTGTATATATTCCTTTTACAAAAGGGGGATTAAATCCTATATAAGGTGCATATAAAGGTCCAATAAATGGTAATACGCACTGACCTCCATGGTAATGACCCGAAAATACTAAATCAACAGGATAATTATTATACCCCCAATCGACCCATGTGGTCGGTATATGATTCAATAAAATCTTATATCTTTCTGTATCTTCAAACCTTTCAAAGAACTCATTTTGACCTTTCAACTCTTCTTCTGATAACTGAAGCATTCCCGGAATACGATAATATCCCATATATCCACCAATTCGAAGCTGATTCCCATTTATATCCACATCTACATAATTGTTATCAACAACTATTGCACCAGCATCAGTAAGAATCTTTTTCAAATCTTTATTGTATTTTTTCATCCATGAATCCTCATGATTTCCATATCCATAATAAACAGGCGCAATTTCAGTTAAAGAATTAATGAGCTTTGTTACTATATCCGTTCTTTCTTCCTCACGATTAAGCATATCACCAGTCATTACAATTAAATCTGGATTTTGATATTTTACTATATCAACTAATTTCATATTATTACTACCAAACTTTGAATTGTGAAGATCTGATAATTGCACAATTCTGATTGTATTATTAACATCAGAATTAATTTTCACCTTCGTAACCTTCAAACCTATACTATTCAATCTAAATACTAATAATAGAATTAATAATAGAATTAATAATAATACAATTATTTTTTTCATTTTTATATTTTCTTTATTCCCCA
>JAILPF010000065.1 GCA_024699575.1 Acetatifactor sp.
TGGAGGATACCATGGACATTTTGACAGGTTGAGCATTGCATCTTTTATAAAAGATAATCAGACATTTACCAATAATGAATATGCATGGTATTCCTATGATTCTTTTCTGTTCAAAATGTGGGTGCAGACATCAATGGCACATAATATGGTAGTGGTGGATGGTAGAATGCAGATGCCGGCACCTTGTAAATGTATTTATTATCATGATGGGGCTGATTTTAAGGCGGTTGCGGCACAAACGATTTCCAGATGGTGTGATCCGCCTTATGGTGGGCAGACACCCTATCCGTACATTTTCCCGGAGGAAAAATGTATAAGAGAGGGACGTCAGATTCTTCCACCCCTTCAGGCACGTGAACAGGGTGCCATTGGGGAGTATTCCGAAGAAGTGTATGCAAAGCGGTTATTGATCCTGTTTCATGGATATTGCATTACATGGGATTATTTGGAGGGAACAAAGGAACATGATTTTGATTGTTTATATCACCCTCATGGTGTTTTTAGAAACGAAAATAATCTCAAATTTGATACATACAGAGAACGCTTTTCCGAGGATCCATATAATGCAGGACAATTTATTTTACACTGTTATACAGCGCTGTGCGACGGAACGGTGCGGTTAGCTTTCCACGATGCACAACCTAGAGTCAATCCTAATGATATTATAGATTTTGTAAAGGAAAGCGCAGTTTGGAGAGTCTGCCCTCAAGTGGGAGAAGTAACCCTTGCAAGATATCCTCAGAGCGCAGATAATTTTACAGCGGAAAATATTGAGCAGACTAGAGCATACTGGCATCAAGGATTAAAGAAAACCGTAAGTTTTCATTCTCATGGAACATCTGCAAGATTTGTCACAATATTAGAAATAGGAGAAAACACAGATATTTTGAAAAGTGCAACCATGCAGAAGGATGGTACTCTTAAGCTATCGGAAGCTGATGGGCAGGAATGGACAGTGTCCGTAGAGGGTATGGATGCACGAGGAGAAGAGATCCGTGTGAAGGTTGTAAGGGAAGATTATGAAAATTGCGTTAATACAGACAAAACAGAATGAGTTGTATAATTTTATAAATCCGAATACGAGCTTTTCGCGGGAAAGGGCATTGGAACTGCAAAATGAAATGTTGGAACAGTTTTTTACTCTTGCAAATCGGCTGGAAACGGACTGCGATCTGATTGTCACGTCGGAGGCTATTAATTTCTGCGGGGAGGGATATGCGCTGCCCGGAGAGTATGCATCTTACATACCGGGGTATCCGGAGGATGAGATCTTTGCAAGACTCGGGAAAGTTGCTGCAAAAAAGGGGGCGTGGCTGGTAGCCGGGGTGTATAACCGTCGTATTACCCAGGATGGGGAGCAAAAATGTTATAATTCTGCTGTCATTTATAACAGGCAGGGAGAACTGGTAGCTCTGTACGACAAAATACATTTGACAGATGGTGAAAAAGAGAATCTGACAGCCGGCAGTTCTGCCGTAGTTGTGGAGACCGATATGGGAAAAATGGGTGTTGCGATATGCTTTGATATGCAGTTTCCAGACGTATGCCGGAAATGTAAAGAGAAAGGAGCCAAATTTATGGCGGTGCCTACCTGGGGGTGGGAATCAAGTTACGGTTATCAGAGAATCCAGGAAATACAGATTCCGGTTATTGAGACAATGGCAGTACCGTACTGGATGGAGATTGAAGGAGAGCGTAGACCAAGCGCTGTCATCGATCAAAACTGTCGAATCCTGGCAGAGGGGAGCCGTGACAAGGCGGAGATTATTTATGGTTGGATTTACTAGCATTTTTCCGTAATAAAGGGATAACTTATTGAGTTATCCCTTTATTATGTGGTATAATTGATAAGTTGAATCAGCAAATTACAGTAAAAAATAAGAAACCCTATTGACGAAATATACCATTAAATGATATAAATGGTATAAATGATATATTCATTGGAGGAAAAATATCATGGAAAATGCGACAGAACTCATTTTTTTAAATCCTGTTTTTACCCATAATATATGGGGTGGAACAAAATTGCATGATGAGTTTGGTTATGAAGTGGAAGGAACGGATATTGGTGAATGCTGGGGAATTTCAGCGCATCCCAATGGAGATGACACCATCCGGGATGGTAAATATTCCGGGAAGCATTTATCCGAATTATGGAAGGAACATCCGGAGTTATTTGGGAATCTGAACTATGACAGATACCCATTGCTTATTAAGATTATTGATGCAAAAGATGATTTGAGTATACAGGTACATCCGTCGGATGAATATGCGAAAGTACATGAGAACGGTTCTTTTGGAAAGACAGAATGCTGGTATGTATTGGATTGCCCGGAGGATGCCACCCTGGTTGTGGGTCACCATGCAAAGAATAAAGAAGAATTGAAGGACATGATTCATAACGGCAGATGGAATCAATTCATTCGTGAAATCCCTGTCAAGAAAGGTGATTTCATTCAGATTGACCCCGGAACGGTTCACGCAATTAAAGGTGGACTGTTGATTCTGGAGACACAGCAGAACAGTGACATTACATACAGGGTATATGATTACGACAGATTATCCAACGGTAAGCCAAGAGAACTGCATATCGATAAGAGTATTGATGTAATAGAAGTACCTGCCAAAACAGTGGAAAACAGTATCAAAAACGTAGAAAAAGTGGAATCCGACAAGCTGGTAGAGCTTTACAGCTGTGAGTATTATCAGATTTTTAAACTGACGGTACAGACGGAAGTAACCTTCAAACAGGACTATCCATTTTTGAATTTGTCAGTGATTGCCGGTGAAGGAACAGTCAACGGAATCAAAGTCAAAAAGGGTGATCATTTTATTGCAACAAGTGATTGTGAATCCATTCATTTGCAAGGAAAACTGGATGTGATTGCATCAACAGTTTCAAAATAAACGAGATTTATAAAAATCTCCGGGAGGAAAATATTATGAGAATAGGTGCATTGGAAGCCGGCGGAACCAAAATGGTGTGTGCAGTGGGAGATGAGAGTGGAGAAATCTTTGAGAGAATTTCCATTCCTACAGAGTCTCCAGAGATTACAATGCCTAAGATTAAGGATTATTTTAAGAAAAAAAACATTGAGGCACTGGGAATCGGATGTTTTGGTCCCATTAACTTAAACAAGAAATCAGAGACATATGGTTACATTACGAGTACCCCAAAGCTTGCATGGAGAAATTATAATATTGTCGGAGCATTGAAAGAAGCATTAGGCGTTCCGGTTGGATTTGATACCGATGTAAACGGTTCCATGCTCGGTGAAGCAATTTACGGATGTGCAAAAGATGTGGACAACGCGATTTACATCACCGTCGGAACAGGTGTGGGACTTGGCGTATATATCAATAAACAGCTTTTGCATGGGGCAATGCATCCCGAGGCAGGCCATATCCTGATGGCGAGACACGCTTCTGATGCATATGCAGGAAAATGTCCGTATCATAAAACCTGTCTGGAGGGACTGGCAGCAGGACCTGCAATCGAGGAGAGATGGGGTAAAAAAGGTGTGGAGCTTCAGGATCGCGATGAAGTCTGGAAGCTGGAAGCACATTATATTGCTCAGGCAATTGTGAACTACATTTATGTATACTCCCCGCAGAAAATTATCCTCGGCGGCGGAGTAATGCATCAGGAGCAGCTTTTCCCGATGATTCGCAAGGAAGTGGAAAAGCTGAACAACGGATATATATCATTGGATGTGCTGGGTAATCTGGACAAGTATATTGTACCTGCAAGCCTGAACGACAATCAGGGAATCATGGGTGCGATTGCGCTGGGATATCAGGCAGCCAACGAAAAATAATATTATTTGACATATGTTCATGTAAAACGATATAATAAATAATATAACATTTCATTGAGGGCAAAAGGTAAGATATGGAAAGAGAATTACTTTATAAGAAAATTTATGATGATTTAATTGATGGTATTCTAAATGGAACATATCCTTCCGGCTCCAAGCTTCCATCTGAGAAAGAGCTAATGGACCAATACAGTGTTAGCAGAATCACCAGTAAGAAAGCCTTGGAAATGCTGGCTGATCGCAATGTGATTGTCCGTATGCCCGGAAAAGGCTCCTTTGTTCTGGACAGCAGCAAAGTGGGAGAAGAGCCCAGCTTTACTCAGCCACTGCCGATTGAGTCAGAGAAGAGCAAGAAGATGATTGGAGTGGTTCTGGATTCCTTCGGAACAGTATTCGGATGTGATATTGTAGCCGGAATCGAGCATGAGTGCTGGTCCAAGAACTACAACATGGTTTTGAAATGTACCTACGGAAGCGTGGATGATGAGGCAAAGGCAATCGACGAGCTGGTTAATCTCGGAGTGGATGGTATCATTCTGATGTGTGCTCAGGGAGAAGCCTACAACGCGAATGTGATGAAGCTTTCCATTGAGAAATTCCCGATGGTACTGATTGACAGAGAGTTGAAAGGGTTACCGATTCCGTTTGTTGGCACAGACAACTATGCAGCTGCAAGAGAACTGGTTGACATTCTGGTTGACGAGGGACATACCGATATCTGCTTTGTATCCAGAGCGCCTTTGCAGACATCATCTGTTGCAAACAGATTCAGTGGATATAGAGATGCATTGATGGACCACAATATTTTGACGAATGAAGATATGTGGCTGACAGATTTGAATGAGATTTTTGACAGTACAGACGACCTCACGGATGCAGAGGATCTGGCGATGAAGGAAATCGAACAGTATGTGGAAAAGCATCCTCAGGTATCAGCGTATTTTGCGGTTGATGAAAGTATGGGAGCCATGACCTATAAGGTTCTGCAGCAGATGGGACTGGGGAATAAAAAGGAAGTTGTTTTCTTTGATGGAATCGAGGAAAGATTTAATTTCCATCCGAACTTTACACACGTTATGCAGGGACAGTATATGATTGGCGCCGTTTCGGTTAAGACCCTGTGCCGTATCATCAAAGGAAAAGAAGTGGAGTCACAGAACTACATTCCTTATACCATTGTAAGAAAGAAATAGAAAAATGGTTGGCAGAACTTTCCAAAGGGAAGCCAACCATAATCAAAAAAGTAAAATGTCATAACATTAGGACAAAGGCGGGTAATCAATGTTTACAATCATGTTGGATGTGGGAGGCACAGAAATTAAAGCGGGAATTGCAGATGAGACGGGGGAACTGGTGGGAGAAATCAAACATTATCCTGCCAGGTCCGATAAGACTCAGAAGGAGATTTTTGATAATCTTTCAAAAATCATCAAAGAAAGGATGCTCTCCGTCTGGGGCAATAAAATCGGAGCAATCTCTATGGCATTCCCCGGTCCATTCGATTATGAAAAAGGAATCAGCTACATGCAAAATCTGGGAAAATATGAAAGCATTTACGGTGTATCCATTCCGGATGAACTGCAAAAAAGGATTCCGGAAATGGAAAATGTGAAAATCTGTTTTGCCCATGATGTGGAAGCGTTTGCAGTAGGTGCCTATCATAACGGTAAGACAGGTGGCAGAGGAAAGGCCATATTTGTATGCATCGGAACAGGTGCGGGGTCAGCTTTTGTGGAGAATGGAAAGGTATTGAAAGAACCACAAAGCGGTGTGCCGGAAAACGGATGGATATACAATACCCCGTTTCGGGACACTGTCATTGATGATTACCTGTCTGTTCGCGGGCTGGATGCAATCTGTCAAAGGATTATGGAGAAGAGCTTAAGCGGTTTGGAGCTATATCAGCTCTGCATGTCCGGTAACAAGAATGCCCTTGCGGTTTACAAAGAATTTGGTGAGATTCTGGCAGACTGTCTGGTGGATTTTCTGGATAAATATGTTCCGGATACATTGGTTTTCGGTGGACAGATTTCAAAAAGTTTTCTGTTTTTCGGAGACCGTGTCACTAAACTTTGCAGGGAGAAAAACATTAAAATTCTGATGGAGCCAGATACATCTTATCGAACTATGCAGGGGTTGTATATGATTGCGCAAAGGAGGAAAACGGATGGCATTTCATGAAACATTGAATTATGAAAAGGGAGCGGCACCTTTATACGCGCAGATTGAAGAGATACTCAAAAAAAAGATTGAATCGGGAGAATATAAAAAAGGCGAAATCATTCCCGGCGAAAAGGAGCTTATGGAGCAGTTTGGTGTCTCCAGAGTGACAGTGAGACAGGCCATGGGAGCACTTGCAAACGGCGGATATGTCAAAAGTCAGAGAGGAGTCGGTACAGAAGTAATCTTCGACAAAATCAACGAACACATTAAGGGTGTTATCAGCTTTACTGATGAGATGAAGCTACATAATATTACGATGGAGACAACCTATTGCACCATGGAAAAACTGCATGCCAATCAACAGATTGCTGCACAGCTTTCCGTGGAGGAGGGGGAGAACTGCTATTGCCTCACCCGTGTCAGATGTGTGGACGGAAGCCCGTTGGTGTATACGAAAACCTATCTGGTCGCAAAAGCGGATTATCCGACGGATAGTACATACTATAAAGAGTCCTTATATAAATATTTA
>JAILPF010000102.1 GCA_024699575.1 Acetatifactor sp.
AACGAATCAGCACTTTTTTTTTCGCTATAGGCCTCTACAAATGATCCCTTTGTCATTGCGCGGATATGTTCTAAATATACAGCCTTAGCTCGTTCTGGAATATTGTCGTTATTCTCCAAAAACCATATTTTTGCAGCTATGTCTAAGCGATTACCACACAGTAACAGCAATGGATTTACTTCCTTAATCTCGGCATCTATACCTTCTGGTAACTTATATTGAATTCGTATATTATCTGGAATTTCCACCTTCATATATAGTTTTATCTCCACAATAGTTGGCTTTAATTAATAAATTTCATTTACTTATGCAGTATTTTCTTAAACACAAAACCTCTTATTCTCCTGGGCATCAAGGCTACAACAAATTGGATAGATACTGTATAAAAATATATTGCATAACTCGTATAACCGATGTCATGAACCATCTTCTGTCCTGCTTTGTAATTCTTAAAGTAACTCCACCCACCACGACGTTCAAACATTCCACTTCCAATTCTTGCGTAAACCAATGCTTCATCAACATTTGCGCATTGAACGCCATTCATTATCATCCTGGCCCATAAGTAGGTATCCTCCATTAATGGGCACATCTGATAATTTCCTGCATCCAGTACTGCTGTTTTCTTATACATCACAGTCATGTGATTAAAGGCATCGCGTTTTTTCTGATACTTAACAATATCCTCATGTTTAATCGGGACGGTCCTTCTAGCCACCAATACGTTCGGTGTATCTTCAAACTCATCTATATGGCTTCCACAAATATCAAGATCTGGATTCTTTTCAAACTCTGATAATTGCATTTCAAAACGATCTTCTCTAGCAATATCGTCTGTATCCATTCGAGCAATTAGCTCATTTCTGCACTCAGGAATTCCTGCTTGAAGTGCAAGCCCTAATCCCTGATTATTCTCAAACTGCAGTCTTTTAATAAGCCCTGGATATCTACTCTGATACTCATCAAGAAGTTGATACATTTCATCTGATAGTGGACCATCTTCGACTATCACCCATTCATCAGCTCGAACTGTCTGCCTAAGAAGACTTTCGAAGCATTCTCTAGCATACTCAGGTTTTTCTTTTATGTATAATGACATTAATACACTTAAAGCCGCCATACTCTACCTTTCAATCAAAATCTTTCCTTGCATCCACAGTTACTGTCCTAAACATAGTTAACGCCTCACTGCTGAGGCTAAAATGATATAATTATCTTTAATTTATTTTCATCTTTTCTGGGAGCATACACTCTACGTACACCTTTTCCACACTCTCAGATTCACCCAGCGGCTATAATCTTCATTCTTAGGCCTGATGCTGAGCTTTGAAGTTATTCCATGCCGGAAGAAAGAAAAGGTTTTTGCCATCCCTAAGAGGTGTATATACTCTGCCATCCATCTCTGTGAAAGACAGCGCTGTGTAAATGATTCCATTCGTTTCAATTCTTCATTTATTTGTTCCGGCGTATCTGCCTCCAAAAACAGTTAACCAAGAAACATTTGTTCCACGTGGGTATGTCCAATACCGTTCGTCTTTCCTCTCCTATATTTCATGCTTGTAGACATGACTTCGTCACCATAGCAATCTAGAAAAATACCAACGTAACGATATCTATAGTTGGAATAAACTGATCAGCTGTTTAAACAACTCAATCCCTCTTTTTTGTCGAAAAAACTAATTGATTAAGGAGCACTCCTCAATCAATCTTTTATAGAAGGGCATACTGTAATAGTAAGTGCAATCTTTTCCCTATCGCACAATGTCTTCATGCACCATCTTATCACCAACATGAACCTGTTTCACACAGGTTTGTTTATGCTGCTAAAAAATTAAACTCAGCATGCTGCTCTCAGATTCGAATTTTGCTTTTGTCAAACTTTCAAAGTTTAAGTAAATTACCGCATAATCGTTCTGCAACAACTTCTTCAACACCGTCACTGTAGTTGTCTTGCCAGATTAATTGTAAAATATTTTCCATCATCCACAAGCTTTTTTATTTCTTTTACACTTTCGGAGAAATCAATCATGTAATCTTTTTTTCTATTATACATACAGCTATCGTATTAAACTTTTTCATGGTGCCCTCCTATCTTACAGACCATTAATTATAATCTCTCCCACACACAGCCGACATAGTCCTAACCATTGTCAAAATTTCTCTCAGGAACCGGAATCTTTTCACACTCTCAAGATTCCACTTCATTTTGTCAGGTAGTACACGTTCTACATATACTTTATCTACATCATCTGCATCTCTCAGGAGCTCGTATTCATCCTTATATCGAATGGATGCTTCGCTCGTAATACCTGCAGGCATAAGCAATGTAGCATTAAATTCCTGATTATATTTCTCCACGTACTTCGCAACTTCCGGCCTGGTTCCCACAAAACTCATGTTTCCGGCAATCACGTCAAACACTTGCGGAAGTTCATCCAATCGCAACTGCCGTAATTTCCTTCCAATCCGGGTAATTCGTGAATCTCCTCCCACTGTCACAGCTGTACCAATTTTGTCAGCATTCACAACCATGGTTCGAAACTTATGAATTCGAAACTTCTTTCCATATGTAGTCACTCGCTCCTGGCGGTAAAAAACCGGCCCCTCGGAATCCAGTTTAATCAACATCGCAATAACCGCCATCGGTAGGATTAACAGAATCAAGAGTATCGTCCCGACCACCAAATCAAACAGACGCTTTAAAAGAAGCTGTCCTCTTTTTTTATTCAATAATTCCCAATAAGGCCGTACCTCCGGAGTTTTCATAAACTCCGGCAAGTCATCCCACTTTCGCAGTATCATTCTCTCTAACCTCATT
>JAILPF010000169.1 GCA_024699575.1 Acetatifactor sp.
TAATGGCTAATCTGTCTACCAACCATCACATTATCTACAGCTATCTATTTATAATTTGGAGGAACTTGATGAAAAAATTATTCGCTTTCATCTCGGTCTTGGCAGCTTGCACAGCATTTATGTTTGCTGAAGTAACTGCAAAGAAAAATGCTGATGGTTCCGTAGAAGTAACATTTTTCTATGGAAACCCTCGCGCTTCAGAAGTTCTCCTTGCCGGAGATTTTACAAACTGGCAGGATGGAGCACTTCCAATGGAAAAAGGTGAGAAAGGATTCTCTCTCACAAAAACATTCAAAGCATCTGATGTTCTTACTTACAAATTCATCAGCGATGGCAACTGGACAACAGACCTTCGCGCTCCTGAATTCGTAGATGACGGATTCGGTGGAAAGAACAGCCGTGCAGAACTTGCTGACCTTATCGGTGGCGGTGATGACGACGGTGCAGCTAAAGCAAAAATCAACTTTGTTAGCTGGTCTATGATTGGTGCTCAGGGCACTTACAGAACAGCAGCTGCTACAGATCCTTCTAAGAAAGGTCTTGATCTTGATAGCGCTACATTAGGCTTCAAATCTTATGATAAATTCGTTGGAAACTTCCTTCCTAACTGCCCTCTCTTTATTGAACTTGCAATTTCAGAAAGAGAACTTGATCCAGTTCAGAATGGTGGAAACCTTTATCTTTACAAAGTTGATGATTATGGCAATGATGAAGTTACATGGGAAGATGGTCTTAAAGAACTCGTAAATGGTCTTGTAGCTCACCCAGTATCTTACCTCGCAGGTACAACAAACAACTCTGTAGAAGGTGATGGTGGTGCTGATAAAACAGGTCCTGGTTCTAATCCATTCCTCGGACACCTCAAATTTGGTTTCAGCACTCCATGGGTAAAATATATTACTGGTTTCAACTATGCTAAACCAACTGCACAGGCAAATATCCTTTGGACAACTGTTGACGGTTCTAACTGGGATGCAGGTTACGATCACGTTGGTGGATTCAACGAATTCACAATTGGTGACAAAGCTGTTGCAACTCTTGAAGAAGCAACTGGCCTTAAGTTCAACCTTGTATTCGCTCCAAACATGTCTGCTAACCGCAAAGGTGGAAAATATGGTTTGTGGTCAATCCTTGGCGTATCAAACGACATTTTCGCTGTAGAAGCTCAGTACAACGCTTTCTATGCTGATGACTACATCTTCTACAAGCCATTCGAACAGGATGCAATCGTAGGTGGTAAATTCAGCCTTTCTGACATCGGTCTTACATTCGGTGCTCAGATGCTCATGACTTTCTATGATAACATCGACCTTGTTCCAGGCTACAATGCTGCAAAGAGCCGCGTAGACGGATTCTGGGATGTTATGGGATTCACAGGATATTCACGTTCTGCAGTTGTATTTGATGACAGCTTCGACTTTGACAAGAACACAGCCGGAGAAGTTAAAGTTGGATACAAGAACGACATTGTAAATGTAAACGTTGACTGGCGCTATCGTGGTTGGGAATCAAACATGCTCTATGTTCATGATCACCACAGCGATAACGGAAAAGATTCACAGAAAGCTCAGTTGGGAACACTCAACTCACAGAGAGTTACTGTAGACGCAACATTCACTTTGCTTGACGAAGCACTTTCTATCAACTTTGCTCCATACTTCGAAACACAGTTCTCAACAGACAAGTGGGAAGACTATGCTGCAGTTTACGCTGCTAACGAAACTGCTAATAGCCGTATCGACCTTCACTCAAAAGATTCTAAGAAAATCGTAGGATACCTCCAGGCTGACTACAATCTTGAAGACGTAATCGGATACAAATCTTCAGTTTCTGCATACGGAAAAGTTAAGTACGTAACAGAAGATGAAGACAAGTTCAGCGGTTATGATTCAAACTTCCTGTTCAGCAATGCTGGTCTTAAGTTCAGCATGAGCGAACTCGGAGACATCTTCAAGGGATTTGATGTTTACTACGGTTTGAACAACTCTCACTCACAGTTTATGTGGAACACACTTGTTGGAGAACTCAAGTTTGCTCAGAACATGAAAGCTGACATCGCATTCGGTCTTCGCACAAAGACTGCTGAAGGTAAAGAAGACAACAACAATCCATTCGGATTTGGTGTTGGATTTGCAAAACAGTTCCAGAGCTTCAAGAAACCAACAGTTTACTGCCAGTTCGTATATGACATGGATCCATTCAAGAACTTCGGTGACGGACAGGATGCTTTGAACCTTGATGGTTACGAAATTGGTGATAAATCAATTAAAGACGGAGCAGACAGCCCAGCTCAGGATGCAGTTGATGTATACGCTGGACACGCAGCTGTACGCGTAGGTATTCGTTGGGATATCTAATTTAAGCCGGTAAAACGGCATTTGAAAGCGAATTAAATAGATTGTCTTGTGATGATGGAGGTTTCAAAATCATCACAAGTGCAGTTTGAAAAGTTCGCAAAATAGGTTCAGTTAGAATCTAAAAATCCTTTTTTGGGAGAAAAAAATGAAAAAAATACTTACAAGCGTGTTTGCCGCAGCTGCTCTCCTTTTTGGTCTTGCCAGCTGTTCTGGTGATTTACACGATAAAGAGTTAGGAAATCCCCTTAATCTTGATGGATATAACCTTGTTGGTTCTATGTCTGGTTGGGATAACAGTAAAGCTCTTCCAATAACAAATGTTACTGGTGTTGAATTTAAATATACAGTGAATTTCACTGCATCTGGTTCTGATGAAGCATTTGCATTTATTCCAGCTCTTGGTAGTTGGGATGGACAGATTGGTGGAGATCAGATTATCGCCGGAACAGGTAGCGATGACGGTATCTCTTATGAAAAACAGGATAATGGATTCGGCGCATTCAATGGTGTGTTAAAAGGATTGAAGTCTGGTTCTTACTATGAAATGACAATTGATTCTTCAAGTGGATTGATTGCTGTTTCTGCTAAAGAAAAGGTTGCTCCAGTTCCTTTCTACCTTGATGGTTACTTCCTTAAGGGTGGAATCGTAGATACAGGTTGGGATGCATTCAATGTTGATTATTTGTTTAATGCTCCAGAGGTATCTCCTGCTGATGGTTCTTGTACTTATACAATTTCATTCACAGCTGCAAAAGCCGATGACTATTTTGCAATTGTAAAGAAGAGTGATAACAGCCGTTATCATGGAGCAATTGAAGTTGGAAAAGATGCTATCGAGCTTGAAAATACAACTGATGGCATGAAATCATCAAGTTCAACAGGTATTGAAGCAGGAAAACCATACTTCCTTATCGTTGTTACAAAGCCAGATGGAACAGTAACAGGTCAGCTTAAACTTGCTAATGCAATCAACATCATTGGTGTTCAGATTGTAAACCTTGACGAAAATGATTATCCAGCAGGAACAAAAATGTCTATTGGTGGAGAACAGATTGGATGGCCATCAAACTGGGATGCAGGTGCTGAAGGTGAAGTTGATGCTAATGGAGTAGTAACTTACAAACTTGCTGCACCTGTAAAACTTTATTCTACAGAAGGTGTAAAAATTAGTATTTTGGTACGTCCAGCAGCAGGTTGGGAAAAACGAATTGCAAAGTCATACCAGGCTGATAATGGAAACGGTTCTTTTGACATTTCAGATATTAAATGCGATGACACAGACTACATTATTTATGCAGATTTAGCAGGTCTTGCTGCAAATGATGATGTAGAATGGAAACTTGTACACCCAACATACAATGTTGAAGTAACAGGTCTTCCTGAAGCTGCAAATGGTTCAAAAGTATTCTTTACAGGAAGCTACAATAGTTGGACAAAACCTGGTGATGCAGGAACAGTTGAAGCTACTATCGCTTCTGGTGCTGTTTCTACTGTAATTAGTCTTCCAACTGTAGATGGAAAACTTGATGTTGAAGGTAAGTTTGCTGCTGCTGGTTGGTCAACACCAGAAGTTGCAGGAGCTGCAAAAGATGATGGAAATGTAGATAACGCTAAGTTCTCTGTAACAGCATGGCCACAGAAAATTACAGCTACTTATGCATCTACAGCTTCAACCGATAAGTATGCTTGTACTTGGAAAGTAGAGTAATATTGACGAAACTGGCGTAAATAAGCGTTTCAGTTTTATCTGAGATTTAGGGCTGGTTTGTTCTGCAAATCAGCCCTAATTTTTAAAATAATTAAAAAACTACAATTCATTTTAATGTGATTTGAAATATTTATGACAATAGATTTTGCATTTCACAGATTTCAAATTGAATAAGAATTCATCAAAAAACTAACTTAAACGCAAAACAAAAAATTGTACTAAAAATTTGGAGGAGAAATGAAAAGGTACATTACAAAGTTGCTTGCGGTAAGTATTGCCGCTTTAGTTGTTTTTAGCAGCTGCGATAATGGTAGTTCAGACAGTTCAAATAAAGAAACAACACCACAAACTGCTCCAGAAAATCCTGAAAAACAAGATAGTCAGGAAGAAAATGGAGAGGGAATACCAGTATTCAGTCCAATCGGCGGATTCTATAAGGAAAAACAAAGTGTAACTATTGATGCAACCGACATGAATGGGAAAAAGCCAGCTGCGATTTACTACACACTTTTAAGACAGACTTATGATTCGAACGGAAAGTGGGACGAAAAAGCATGGAAAGAAGCTGTTGCTGCATCAAAGCCAACAGAATCTTCCACAAAATATGAATCTGCAATAGAACTTGCGGAAGACACAATAATCCGAGCTGTAGCTGTTTATTCTGACGGAACAAAACGATATGCACTTACTTGCTTTGACTTTGACCTTGATCGTTCTACTGATACTGACAGCCAGAAACCAGAAAATCCAGAAAGTACTAACTGGCAGGATCAGACAATTTATTTTATTCTTACAGACCGTTTCTGGAACGGAGATACTACAAACGATCATATTGAAGATCTTGTAGATCAGAATGGAAATGCATACGATGAACGTGTTACTCTTGGAGGACAACCTGCTTCTGGTT
>JAILPF010000179.1 GCA_024699575.1 Acetatifactor sp.
CAGCAGATTATGAAAGATTATCGGAAAAACAGCAAAAAGAACAGCAAGAAAAAAGGCTGCTTATGAACGCAGATATCAAGAGAATATGAGCAATGCTTCCGTTGCCTTTACATTTGCTACGATTGCTGCTGCAATAGGAGGTCTGCTGATAACATTTTTCATTTCCTGTTTTTTGGTATTTCTGGATTATCTGAAAAAGAGAAAGACCATGTTCCAGATTCAGTATGCCGGAGGATTTATTGCATTTGACGTATCTTACTATGCGAAGGCAGAGATCTTTCTTCATTAATGTGATCGGCATTCTTGGAATCAAAATCTCGGCAGTCAGAAGAGAAAAAAACAAAAAAACAGGTGCAAAATTGCAACCTATATGCTATAGTTGTATAGAACAGATGTTCTGATATGCAAATGTTCGAGCGGATAAAGACAAAAACCGTTAACAGCGATTTGCGAAAAAATCTCAAGGCAAGCAAGGTTCAAACCGAGACGTATCAATTGTCACGGATACAAAATCAGGTCATGGCTGCTATAAAGGAAATAAAGTATCAGGTATCAGATGAAGCCACGGATTAAGGAAAATGATTTGTCAGCCGAAATGCGACTTCTCTTGAATTTAAATTTTCATCTGAAACCGCGGACTACTTCCATTTGGCAGAGAAATACCTTAGAATAATAGCGGCTGGTGCCCTTAAGACGCTTTGGGACGGAATGAATGACGGGAAGATAATTTGAATATAGAAAGGAAAGATTGCCTGTGACAAAAATCATAGTTAAAGATACAGAAATAAATGTTTTTAAGGTCAACGAAGAAGATTATCTATGTCTTACGGATATGTTAAAAGCTAAAGACGGTGATTTTTTTATTACCGATTGGCTTCGCAACCGCAATACCTTGGAATATATTGGCATATGGGAGAAGGTATACAACCCGGATTTTAATTATGGCGAATTCGCCATAATTTTAAAAGTCAGTCTGGATTAAATAGTTTTAAAATCAGCGTAAAAGAGTTTGTGGCGAGAACGAATGCGATATGCATTCAGGCCAAAGCCGGACGCTATGGCGGAACATATGCGCACAAAGATATAGCCTTTGAGTTCGCTATGTGGATAAGCCCGGAGTTTAAGATTTATATTGTAAAAGAGTTTCAACGCCTCAAGGAAGAAGAACAAAAGAAACTCGGCTGGAGTGCCAAAAGAGAATTAACTAAAATCAACTACCGAATCCATACTGACGCGATAAAGAACAATTTAATCCCTAAAGAGTTATCACCGGAGCAAAAGAATTTCATATATGCAGACGAAGCTGATATGTTGAATGTTGCCATGTTTGGTATGACAGCCAGGGAGTGGAGAAACGCAAACAAGGATAAAAAAGGGAACATTCGTGATTATGCCACAATAAATCAAATGATATGCCTCTCTAACATGGAGAATCTGAATGCAGTATTCATAAATGATGGCATGCCTCAAAGAGAACGATTGGAAAAGCTAAATAAAATAGCAATACAGCAAATGAGCGTATTGGAAGATTTGGAAACTAAAGAAATACTTATTGATAACACTGAAACTGATTCATAAAAGAGAATTATATTTCGAAAGGAAACAACAATATGAAACATAGTTATAAAGAAATGCCTGAAGGCATGAAAGGAACATTTGGGGATTTTTCCCGTAACTTTGGGTTCTCATGGAAAGAATTTGTTGTTACAGTACCATCTCCGTTATTTCTTGTAACAACATATAAAGCAAACGGTCAGCCGAATGCCTGCATGCAGTCCTGGGCTACATTTACCAGTGCTGACCATGGTAACGGGTTTTATGCGATCCTCGCCAGCGTAAATAAAAAAGGCCACTTATATAAGAGTATCTCTGAAACCAAAGAAGCTGTTATCAATTTCATGTCGGCAGAGTATCATGCAGCCTGTATGGATACCATCAAGAACAATCAGTATGAGGCAGATGAGATCACAGCATCCGGGCTTACCGTAGAAAAGGCGTCTTGGGTTAATGCACCAATGGTACAGGAATGCTTCATGAATCTTGAATGTAAGCTCATATGGGAAAAAGAAATAGTTCCCGGTGATGACCATGTAATGCTTTGCCTTGAGGTAATCGGCTTGCATGTTGATGAAAATCATTTACCTGACAGGACCGGAGAAAACGGGATCCTATATAACATCCACTATCAGATTAATCCCGAAAATGTCGGTAAGACCGCGCATGATTACGCTGCGATCCTCAAAAAAGTTATAGATGTGGGTGAATATTGAAGACATGAAGGACACTGAAAAGCAGGTTGATCGGCTCTGCCGTATCAGACAAAATGAAGCGGCTTCTCATACCGAAGTTTATACTCACGAAAAGCTGTACGCATCGGACACATGGTTAAAGAAACCGATAAAGACCGTACAAGACATTATGCCTTCTTTTTCAGGGTATAAAGAATTACGTGTTTTGGATCTCGGATGCGGTGTTGGAAGAAACAGCATATATATTGCCGAGTCATTTCTTGGAGACGCATGTACCATAGATTGCGTTGATATTCTCGATGTGGCGATAGATATTTTGAAAAAGAACGCCGGGGAGCATAATGTGGGGAATAGCATTAACGGGTTCACGAAACCTATTGAGGAATTCGCTATTCCACCTGCAGGATATGATCTTATCCTCGCTGTTTCGGCATTGGAACACATTGATACAAAGCAAAATTTTATCAATAAATTACGCGAAATAGCCCACGGAATCAGAAAGAACGGAATTGTCTGTCTTGTCATCAATTCCGAAGTTATCGAAGTTGATGCAGAAACCGGTGCTATTCTGGAGCCAAACTTTGAAGTCAACCTGAAATCGGATCAGATCATGACATATCTTGATGGAATCTTCGAAGGATGGACTGTAATAAAGGAAACGGTAGTTGCTCAGAAATACGAAATACCACGCGACAGCAAAACCAGCCGGTTATCGACCAAAGTAATATCTTTCGTAGCACAAAGAGTGAGTGATGAATAAACTGCTAATTTCATAAATACAGGAAAAGATTAACAGAAGCATACCCAGCTTCATCGCGATTCGCTTATAGGTTGAATTCCCTAAAAGAAGCAGTTATTGCGAATTTGGTCTACGTACGCTAAAGTACATTCATCAGCTGATGAAAACAAATTGGAGGAACTCAACTATGGATTTACATTTAGGGAAAATAATTAAGCAATTGCGTGTAGAACAATCTGTAACGCAGGAAGAACTTGCCGAATTTCTCGGCATCTCCTTTCAGGCTGTGAGCAAATGGAAAACCGGCACCACTTGACCTGATATTACTATGTTACCTAAGTTGTCAGCTTTCTTTGGTGTCAGGATCGATGAACTGTTCTCAGTCTCTCACGATGACGAACTGGAAAGAATAGACAACATGCTTAAAAGAGAAACTATGACTGATCAAAACTTTTCTTATGCCAAGCGTGTTTTGGATGGGATACTTCGTGAGAATCCGGATGATACAGGAGCAATCAAACGCTACGCCAAGATATTTCTTTCAAAAAGCAACACTGATATGCTGTCGGCAGGAAAAATGCTTGAAAAAGCAGAATCCTTACTGGAGGAGGCACATTTTACCGGGGAAAACAAATACATTAAGGATATACTTCTTGGCGATGTTACAATGGCCAAAGGGAATCCTGCCGGAGCAAAAGAAATTTGGAATGGAATTCCTAAGGATGATTGTTGAAAGATATGAGGATGCAAAAACGGAATGGGAATTGATCATAACTATTCTTCTTAAAGAGTACAACGAACCCGAAGACTCCAACGACATTCAGTGGGCAAAGAATGAGATATCACAGCTTGTATCGTTAATTGGTTCTTAAGGGATTTAATTTTCTGGTTCCTAAGTGCCGGTAAGAGTCTGTAATCTTAATTACTGCCAGACAAAATATGTATG
>JAILPF010000218.1 GCA_024699575.1 Acetatifactor sp.
TGGAAAAAAGCAAGTTTTTGTAGATTTTTCAAAGTTATGCTATAATCAATTTATGAAAAAACTAAGCATATATATTCTAATTTTATTGATTGTCATATTGTTGCCCGGAATTGCTGTCGGAGAAAGCACCGAACAGATTAACACCGGATGGGAAACACAAAATCAGGCAATGCTCGAGGTTGCATCCCCGGAGGAAGCGGTTGAGCCGGAGCCGGAACCTGAACCGGAACCGGTAGAGATTCACCTGATGGCTGTTGGCGATAATCTGCTTCACATGGGGCTTGTCAGAAGTGGGCAACAGGAGGATGGTTCCTATAACTTTGATTATGAGTTTGAGGATATCGCACCCTTTCTGGAAATTGCAGACATTGCCATCATCAATCAGGAAACTCCTCTCGCCGGCAATGAGCGTGGTTTTTCCGGCTTTCCCAGATTCAATTCTCCCACCGAAGTTGGTGATGCCATTGTAAAAGCCGGATTTAATGTAGTACTCGGTGCCACCAATCACGCCTATGACCAGGGAGCCAAGGGGTTGATAGCCTATGCGGATTTCTTCCGTGATAACTATCCGGACGTGCTGATGTGTGGTATACATGGCACAGCTTCCCCTGATGAAGACGGCTCAAATGGCGCTCAGTCTCCTGTGGAACAAGGCAGAGTCAAGCTTTTGGAAATAGAAGGTTATACCTTTGCTTTTCTAAATTATACTTACGGGCCCAATATCGAATCTTTCCCCAGGGAGCTGGAAGGGCATCTTGATATGCTTTGTCCGTATAATCCAAGTAGTCGTATTCTGGACTTTACCTCGCTCAATCCCCAGGTACTTGAGGATATTGCAGAAGCGGACAGGCTGGCAGACGTTGTCGTGGTCTGCCCTCACTGGGGCACGGAATATACACCAACCCCCAGCAAATATCAGAAAGAATGGGCTGTACAGATGACGGATGCCGGTGCCGATATCATCATCGGTGCACATCCTCATGTGGTTCAGCCGGTAGAACAGATAACGACGGGAAACGGCAATTCCTCTCTCTGCTATTACTCTCTTGGGAATTATGTTTCCACCCAGAAAGTACGCAGAAGTATGCTGGAGGCAATGGCATGGGTCACCTTCCGCGATGAAGGTGACGGACTTTATTTAGATTATGCACAGAGCGGCGCTTTGGGAATGATTAATCAGTACAAGGACGGGCCTCTTCGCTTTGAACATATTTATTTTCTGGAGGATTACACAGACGAGCTTGCAGCCTCACACGGAATTACCTCCTGGGGTGAGGGGAGACTGAATGTAGAAGATTTAAACACATGGGCTGAGGAACTTTTCGGAGATATGCAGTTAAAGAAAGAGGATATACAATAAGTGAACACACTTATTGTACATTCTCTTTTCTGGAATAGTCGCAATTACTGCGACTGTTTGGATAGAAATAAAGATTATATCCTTCCGACAAATCCATTCCCGAACCTCTCTCTGACGTCAAAGTATCATCAAAATCAACCGGTAAATATTCCTTGGGAATCGCTCTCATTTCATCCTCTTTATTGTAAAAAGCAGTGTAAATATAAGCAATCGTGTTGTTTCCCGGAAGGATTGCATATTCATAAGCAAAGTCGCTATGATCTATCGCCATGTATACCGGATATTGAAAGCGCCCTTCCTCATCTTGAATCAATGTTTTGGTTCCCTTGGGATACACCTTTTTTGTCGTAGACAATCTCTCTACTTCAGCACGGTAGTCTTCCTCATCATACTCACAGTATAGATACCCCTCGCAGGTAGGTTCATCCCATGTATCCTGATATGAAAAATAGAAGGTTGGCTCCTTTCCGTCAGAGAATGCACTCATTGGAATACTGTCCGGGAAGCACATCAAGCCTGCATGAAGTCCACCCGTTTCGCACAAAACATATTTTCCCAGAATCTCCTCGTAATGCTCCGCCCCTCTTGTTTTCTTTGGAGGACCTCCCGTAAAAAACCAGACTAGCAACATATACAGGATTGCTATTAAGGTGATACCTCCGATAATCACTCCAAATATGGTGCCTATAATTACTCTCTTCGCCTTCAATTAAATACCCCCTAAAATATCATCAAAATGCAAAACCACAGAGCAACCACTGCAAATGGAAACAAAAATCCGATGATTAAGCCAATGATGTAATGCTTGACACTTTTGAGCTTCTCCTTAAAACGAGCTCCTCTGTTAAACTCTGACAGCCGTTCTCTTTCACGTTCATCAATAATTGCTTGTTCCACATCCCTACACTTCTTACAGTGCTCAAGATGTTCCTCCACCTTCCTCTTCACAGACTCGGATAGCAGACCATCCAGATAGGATGGCAGGAGGTCACAGACAATGCCACAGGTTATTTTTTCCATCATTCTTCCCTCCTAGAAGCCATAGACAAAAATATGTCCGAACGCATACAAAAACATTATTACAACAATCAGATAAGCAATGACAAACAGTGTTAGCTTTCCGACAGCGTGAAGGCGTCTTCTTCGTTTCGGTCTATGCACTTTCATTATGTCCGCCGGCAATTCCTCCCTCATCAGCTCACAAATTGCTCTACACTCTTCACACGTTTCCAAATGATTTTGCAGAAAATGATTGCTTTCATCGCACGTTGCCCCTTCCAGATAGATAGGAAGCAAATCTCTTGTCAAATCACATTCAAACTTATTGTCCATCCTGCTTCCTCATCTCCTTTCCGACAATTTCCTTGCCACGATAAAAAGTTACCCTTGCCCAGTTCTCCGTCTTTCCCAAAAGCTCACCAATCTGTCTGAAGGAAAGCTCACCCACAATCCGATACAGAATTACATCCCGCATAGCCGGTTCCAGCTTCTCTATGGATCTGTAAAGGATGGAGCGTTCCTCCCGGGCAAGATAAGCTTCTTCAATCAGTTCCGCCGCTGACAGTTCACCTGCTGCATCCATCGATACATCATGAAAATGCGATTTTTTCGACAAATACTGGTAAAAGCTATATTTGGCAATCTGACAGAGCCAGGTTGACATCTTGGCTTCGCCCCGAAAGGTTTTGATGCGTTGAATTGCCCTTAGAAATGTTTCCTGCGTCAAATCCTCCGCAAGGTCTCTTTCTCCTCCGGTCAAAGTCATCAAGTATCCGAAAACCAACGGATAATACTCTTCGCACATCTTCTTAAGGTGCAATTCCTCACACCCCCTTCCTCATGTTGTTTGTCTTATACTGATTAGTCCGAGTTCAACGCATTTCGTTACAGACTTTTTTCCTTTTTATTGAATTTGCTCACCGCTTAAATCCACATCATCATATGCACCGGCCTCATAGGTCAAAAATTCATGTAAATCACCGGTTTGCGGATTTACCACAATGCGGTATCTGTTTTCCTCACTATCTGTAAGAACCAGATAATGCCTTCCATAAATTTCAGCCTTAGTGATTTCTGTATGAATTCCCATGTTTTCTGTCATCAAAACAGGAATTTGCTCTGCTGCCTTAATGATTGCCTGTCTATACTGTTCCTCAGAGTAATCCTCATCATCTGCTGATGCATTACCCAGTAAGGCATGCCTGTAACGAAGCACCGTCAATTTATCGGGGGTACTGTCCTCTGTGAAGAAAATGGAATATTTGTCAGTATCACTTTCTGCAGTGACCCACATTTTCGCATTCTCTTCACCATACAAAACAAACTCCCAAGAAAGCGCCGACAAGTCAAAATCACCGCCTGATGCACGCTGAATCAGTTCCTCTGCAAAAAACTGTAGTCTTTCTTCGTCCGATTGGGGAATCTTGTGTTTATATTCTGCCATAAAATCCTCAGCCCGTTGCAATGCATCTTCCTCTGTCAGCACGTCTTCATCCTGTTCGACTACTTTTGCAAGACTGTAATTGCCCTTTTCCCACACATCAATCACCTGAAGCAATTCTTCATCAGTCAGTGTTCTGTCCGGAAGATAAAAAATCATATCCGTATAATCGTAGACAGGCATTTTTATTTCGCCGGTCTCAACTGACATTCCATTTACACATTCCATGCTTTCTTCCGGGAAACGTAACCCTTGTTGATACGCTTCTTTCAGTGCATCGAGCCTTGCCCTCTCCTCCTGAGTGAGTGTTCTGGAAAAAGAGTCTGCCTCCTTTGTTCCGCTCTGAATCTGAGTATACCTGTCCTCAAGTTCTTCCACACTCATTCTGCTCATATACTCCTGATACGCACTGACAGCTGCATATGCGGTTACCGATGTCAAAAGCATTCCGCCAACAATACATGCCGCTGCGATCTGCTTTGAATATAAAAAGACTTTATTCGTGGTTCTCTTCCCGCGCATACATTTCTCTAAAATATCCTGTTTCGCATCTTCCTGCAACTCAATATTATCCATAATTTTCACAAATTGTTTTCTGTCCATCGTTAGCACCATGCCCTTTCTGCATCCAGAATCTGTTTCAGCATCAATCGTCCGCGCTCCAATCTCTTTTTGACTGCTTCCTCCGATATCCCCAAAATCGCAGCAATCTCTTTTACCGACAGACACTCATAGTAGTGAAGATAGATGACCTGTTTATATTTTTCTTTCAGGGAAAAAACTTTTACAACCAGTTCCTCTTCCTTTAGGCTACCCGGTGCCTCCATAATTTCACTCAATGCATCGAGATTCACATATTGATTCCTTTTCCGAAATCTGAGCATGTCTTTGCAGAGATTATTGGCAACCTTCAATATCCATGCTTTCTCATGTTCACAAGTCTGGAAATGAGGTGCTTTCTGCATGTACCTGATTAAGGTCTCCTGCAAAACATCCTGCGCGTCCTGTTCATTCTGTAACAGATAAAAACTCATTCGATACACAGAGTTGCCATATCGTTCCATAACTCTGCTTAGTTCTTCACTCGTCACTGGCTTGTTACCTCCCGGTCTGTATTTTACGGCGCCTGTAAGAAAACACTTACATCTCTAACACGAGCAAGAAAGGCGAATGGTGACATTTTTATCAAAAAATTATTCAATCAATCCCTGTTCCAGCATAAATTTCAGCTTGCACTTCACAGTCTTTTGAGGAAACTCCACCAAAAGAATATCTCCTGCTATGGATTCCACTCTGCCTTCCCCGTATGTTTTGTGCTTCACATAACCGGTGGTCTGAATCTCCTCCAGCTTATCTAAGTATTCTGACTCCGTAACAATACGCTTCTTGGATTTTCTACCGGATGCTTCTCCATACCCGGTCTGCACTTGCTTGGAAATCGGTGTAGTGGTCTTGACAGGATATGCCGGCTTGAGAGACTCTCTGCCCATCAGTTCATCGATAAACGTAGTCCCCATTTCCTTTTTGAACAGCACCAATTGATTCTTGGCTCTGGTCACTCCCACGTAAAACAGTCTTCGCTCCTCCTCATAGAGTTTCAAGTCATCCTGTGATGCCCGTTTTCTGTCCTTGATAACCGTCTCCGGGAACACTCCATCCATGGCATCCAGCAGATATACCGTGTCATATTCCAATCCTTTGCTGGAATGAATCGTAGAAAAAATGAGATTGCAGTCTCGCACATACTCTTTTTCCCGGATGGTTGCAGCAAGCTCCTCCAAACGAAGTAACAATCTCTCCACATGAGGTTCATTTGCTGCTATTGCCTCCAAAATAGGGATTTTCGTGTCTTTCACATGCATCCGCTCCAGATAGTCCCCATATCCCATAAAATTCACAATGCGGTACAATGCCTTGTCCGCCCGCTCATTTATAAGATTGGAAAGATGTGTCTGCATCGCCTTCACACTCTTTTGTGTTCCTGCGGGAAGCTCCACATAGGTAAGAGCAGCATCCAGCACGTCACAGTCTGACTCCATACTGCACCTGCATGCCTCCATGGCTGCATTTTTATTCAGGTACATTCCGATTTTATAATATATTTTTAAAAACAGCTCCGTACTCCACGGGGTTAAGGCAAATCGAATAATATCTGAGATATCCATCACTACCCGATGAGAAAAGAACGTGAGGTCCGCATTTTTCATCCGGTAGGGAATCCCCTGTCGCTCCAGCAAATCCACCACGGGCAGAATACTCTCATTGTCGCGGTAAAGAACAGCTGTCTGCGCATCGCAGTCCGCCGCCATCTTGGCGAGATAGGAATACTGTGCTTTTCTGTTTTTGATTTCTATTTCTTTTATCTGTGTTCCCGGCTTACGGGTCGGCCTCATATTTTTCTTATGGCGGAATTCATTTTTCTGTATAAATCTGTCCGCCGCCGTTACAATGTTGGCGTTGGAACGGAAATTTTCTTCCATCAAAAGAATCTGTGCATCCGGGTGGTTTTTCTCAAACGAAAGAAGGGCCTCCGGATAGGCTGCCCGAAAGCCGTATATACTTTGATCCTCATCCCCCACCATAAACAGATTCTCATATCTGCCGGCGAGTAGTGCGATGATATTATGTTGAATTTTGGAGGTATCCTGTGCCTCATC
>JAILPF010000227.1 GCA_024699575.1 Acetatifactor sp.
TATCCTTAACCGTCTGTGCCTTTATTTTCGTAGTCTCTTTTACAATGATTTCTTTTCCGTCCTTACCAATCTGCTTCTTTGTTTCCACCGTAGTCTTTGTTTCTGTCTTTGTACTATTTCCAGTCTCCGGATCTGTCTCTATTTTTGTATTCGATGTTGTAATTGTCTCAGTTGAATCCGTATCTTCTTCTTTTTCGTCTTTCTCTTCTTCCTGATACTGTATACTTTGCTCTTTCTTTATGGTTATCTTGACACATACCGGTTCTGCATCATTCCAATTGGCATTACCAACTACTTTACACCAGACAAAATAATCACCTTCTTCGGTAGCTGTCGGAATTTCCGTACTCCAATTATCCTCCGGAGCTGCATCCCTGTCTTCCCCGATGGCGTAATAAATCGTCCCACCCTGTGTTGTTATATCCGCAACGAGAGCCTGCTCAGCTCCCGTATAATTTATGACACTATCACCAAGCCCTGTAATTATTGACGTTGCTTTTACAACCATCAGTGTAAAGCTGGCTGTCGCTTGCGTGTACTCATCAGTTTCTTCTGCTGTTGCTGTAATGGTTACACTTCCTATACCAATAACCGTTACTACACCGGTATCGGATACCGTTGCTACTGCATCATCACTGCTCATGTAAGCTACCTCTGTACATGCTCCTGTAAGCAGATTAGCAAATGCATCACTTCCATACATTTTCTCGATGGTTGCCTGCTCAAAAGCAATGTCCTGTGTAAGCTTATTGGTTACAGTACAACTTACTGCCAATTCATAATCAGCATAGTTTGTTGCATCACTTACCGTAATGGTAATAACTGCTACTGCATCTACCGGTACATCTTCTTTAAACCGGAAGTTTAAAATACCTTCACTGGTTATGGATGGCAGACAATCGCTGCTTAACAGCGCATCACTTCCATCCGGTTCGATACCATCGGTAATAGATGTAATCGCTACACTTCCACCTGGTGCAATATATGCAGATAAATCTTCGGTTTTTTCTACGTTTGCTCCTGCATAAACGGTTGCTGCTGTCTGTGTCCATACACCCTTGATAATACTAAAGACAGCACTGGTATTTATAATATAGTTTCCGCCACTGGCATCCGTTATTGTAACACTTGCCGTATTCGTTCCAATATTTACGTTGTTTTCATAGGATACCGTATATTCATCCGCTGTAATTAAATCACCCTCATCATCATAAACGGTGAATTCCGGACTCAGCTCTGCTCCAGTGTACGGAACATTATCATTTGTAAAGACAACGGTAGGATTTTCAACGTTTAAAGAAGCAATATCAAAATAAACGGTTGTAGATAAACCGGTATAATCTCCTGCACCGGTTATCGTAATGCTTCCGGCATTCTCCCCGGCATTGATATTGATTCCATAGGATACCGTATAATCTGTCGTTTCTGTCAACTCGTTTTCACCATCTTTTACAGTTACTCCCGGTGTAATCTGCGCCTTATTATAGACGTAGTTGCCTTCTGCTATAGTTACAGCAAGTTCAAGCTCTCTCCAATGTGCCACATAGCTTCTGTCACCATCGGTTCCTGCACAGCCTGCCGGAATCGTAACTAAGATGTTATTTTCACCGGTAAGTCCGGTTCCGGACCAGCCGGTAAATACAAAGCCTTCTTTAGTCGGATTGTTCAGGACAATCGCACCGTCGCCAAGATTATATGACGTTGGGTTACCTGTTGCAATTCCACCATCCAGCTCATAAGCGATTTCATAATCCACATATTCCCATTGTGCAAAAAAATTGGTATTTCCAGTCAGCGTTACATTAGCCTCGTCCTCATACGGAGTACCAGAGCCATTCTGGTTGGTATTCCAACCGACAAACTGCTTACCTGCGGGCGGAGTAAAAGCACACGCATTCAGATTTCCGCCATCTGCCGGAATCGTCTGGCTTGCCATTGTGCCGGTTCCACCATTGACATAGAAATTCGCCACATATCCCCATCGTGCATAAAGAGTTACATCGCTATCCGGTGTATAAGCATCTCCTGCAACGCCCAAAAAGCTTTCCTCTGTAAATGCCTCGTCTGTATACCATCCGTAGAAGGTAGCACCTGATTTTGTCGGTCTTGGCAGTGTTGTACCTCTATCTGCTGCCCACTGCGCATACAATGTAATCGTAGCGCCATCCTCGGTTGCCAGATTTGATACTCTTTGTGAATTTGAATATGCTGTTCCAGAGCCGCCTGGCTCTGTATTCCATCCGGAAAAATTAGCTCCCCCATTAAAGCTTGTCACATTAGAACCACCATTGGTTACATAAGTAATCGTATATACTCTGGAAAATCCACAGGCTGTCAGATTTTTGGTCTGTCCGTATTCAAATACCTCATCTGCCATTTCACCGGAGGTAGATTTCCCATTATCATCAAAATGTACAGTATAGCTATTTACTCTCCATTTTGCATAATAGGTATTCGCATATGCATAAGTAAAGGTTGGATGCATATCTTCTTCTACAAATGCATCCCCATTGCTTGTAGTCGTCCATCCTACAAAGGTGTAGCCATCTTTTACCGGATCTTCTTCCGGCAAAGCGCCAACCGCTTCTACCGACTCTGTATTTGTTGGTCCTACTTTAATTATCTTTGAATAAGAATTTCCAGAGGCAAAGGAACCGCCATTGGCACTAAACGTAATCTTTCCAGCATGGATAAACTCCGGTGTCGCTGTAATATTCTTATCCAGATTTGTTATGGTATAGGTCGGATCTGTACTGATATCCAGCCCTTCGCCGGTTTCGGTATCGGTAATTACCCATTTGTCAAAAAGATACATAGAGCGCATGTCAGATTCACTGCCACCCGCAACTGCTTTAAGGGTTATCTTTTGTCCCGGTACATAATTGGTTCCGGATGTACTACCGTTAGATACTGTACCTGCACCGCTTGGAATCGTCCCTAGAGTTATGGCATAATATGTTCCATCATTTGTTGTTGATGCGCCGATTACTCCGTTTTCACGAGATTCAGCATTAGAGCCGTAATCTTCAAAATATTTCTTTACTTCCGTATTTTTAGAAGCTGCAGCCGTACCCTCTGGATGCAAAAATACCAGTTCCTGATTTGGCAAGGTAACATTGCCGGTTGCATCTGTAACATCAAATCCTGCATATACTGATATGCCACCTCCACCAAAGGTTGCATCAAAATAAGTTGTTGTTCCACCTGTTGCTGCTGGACCGGCAGAATGTACCGGCATATATCTTACATTATTATTATCGCCCTTTAACACAAAAATCGGAGGTAGTGTATTCGCACCGTTTTTAATCGTATATTTTGCAGCCGTTCCACCCACACTCACAGATTTATCCGTTTCATTGGTAACGCAGTTTGCATTTAACGTGCCATGAACGCAATTATAAAGTGTTGCTTTCCCAGCATGTTCTGCTGTCTGATATTGTCCATCAACAAAAAGACAGTTGACTGCTATTGTATTATCTACAGTTCCACCGCTTAAATCCTCAAAAACACCACTGCCTTTTCCATGTTTATTGTATGCGAACGTGCAGTTTAAAAGATAGCCTTTTGCTGTAGCAGAAAGTCCAAGTCCTCCTGTACCTACAGTGGCACTGTTTCCTATAATAGCAGTATTGTTTGCAATAAATAGTGTATTCGTACCTGCTATATTTATTGCCGGTCCTCCACGATCGCCAAGGTAATTACTACATCCATACACACTACAGCCATCTAAGACAACTACATTATCCGCACCCGTAGAATAAATACCGGCTCCGGTCATATCCGGACAGTTCGTCGTCGAAGAACCGGTTCTAAAGCTTGCAATATTGCAGTTTTTCAACATCAAATTTCCCTGATTGTTAATTCCACGGAAGCCTGCATGAAGCCATACGTTAGTCATCAGCAGATTTCCACCTCTATTTTGGACTGCGCCTCCATCGTTGCCGGTTCCATTAAAATTGTGACCTATAATCTCGATGTTTTTAATGTATGCCACACTGCCTGCATCGAGTATAAAACACGGGTAGTATGTTTTTGCAACACCAACACTGTGTCCCTGAATACTGTGACCGTCGCCATCAATGGTAATACCATCTGGAAGCTTGTCCTGTGTATCCCGAACAATATTCTCTCCAAGTTTAATAGTGGTCACATTCGCAAAAGACTCATACCCTTCTTCTGTCTTATGATTATAATTAGCAATTGCATTATTAAACCCAGCGGTACTCTTTACCGTTGCAACGGTTCCATCCTCACTTATTTCAATGTCTGTAAGGTTCTCTGC
>JAILPF010000261.1 GCA_024699575.1 Acetatifactor sp.
ATCCACCTTAACTTCGATATGATGCTTCGCTTCAGAAAGTTTGGACAAAAGTGCTACAGTCTCCACATGCACTGTATGCCCGAACTGGTCTACTCCCCGCACACGCTCCAGTTTGTAGCCGCCATCGCAGAGAATCTTTAAATCTCTCGCCAGGGTTGCCGAGTCGCAGCTGACATAAACGATTCGATCCGGCTGCATTTTGAGCATGGTGGACAGGCATGCCTCATCACAGCCCTTTCTGGGAGGATCTACTACAATCACATCCGGGTGTAGCATGGTCTCATCCACTTGAGAATCCTGCTGCCCCTCACTCATCCTCTCATAAAACTTCGGAAGCACTTCCTCTGCCTTTCCCACAAAGAACTCCGCGTTTTCGATATGATTTCTCTTAGCGTTCTCTCTGGCATCATCGATAGCCTGCGGAATAATCTCCACACCATAGACCTGCTTTGCTTTATCTGCCAGGAAGAGAGAAATGGTTCCGATTCCGCAATACAGATCCCAGACACTTTCCTTACCGGTAAGCCCGGCATACTGGAGGGCAAGGCTGTAAAGCTTCTCTGTCTGGACAGGGTTCACCTGATAGAAAGATAAAGGTGAAATATGGAAAGTTAAGGTATGACCTGTAAAAGGATATCCTTCCTTTTCCATGTCTCGCACATGGATTTCATCGGAAATAGTGGGTTCTCCCCATAGGGTAATTATTTCTTTCCCCATGATTACATTGGTTCTTTCAGTATTGATGCTGACTGACACACTTGTCATCCCACTGATTTCCGCTAATTTGCTGAGTAATTCATTTTGATTGGGCAAGTATTCATCTTTTTGTATTGACACATTCGTCATTTTTTTATTATTTGCCGCGGACCGCTTTCCGGTATGATTAATCACCAGGCATACCATGATTTCTCCGCTGGTAAAGCCTGTTCGGATCAAAATATGACGAACCAGTCCCTTACCGGTATTCTCATCATAAGCTGTTACCCGATTGCGTTTCATATACTCCAAAATTGTCTGTAGGATTTGCTCATTTTCTTCTCGTCCCAAGAGACAATCAGTATTTGCAATGATACTGTGGGTACGTCCTGCATAAAATCCGGTCACTAAATTTCCATCTTTATCATAGCCCACGGGATACTGTGCCTTATTACGGTAACGATAGGGCTCATCCATTCCCACAATCGGTTCCATATGTTCATCCACATACTCCGGTGCAAAGCCACCGATGCGAATCAGGTTATTACGGATTTTTTCCTGCTTGAACTCCAGCTGTTTTTCATAGGACAACGCCTGAATCTGACATCCCCCACACTGTCTATGTATAGGACAGAGCGGCATAGCACGAAAAGGAGAAGGTGTAAGAACCTTCTCCAATTTTGCATAGGCATAGTGTTTTTTTGATTTCATGATTTTCGCGGAAACAGTATCACCAATTACGGCATCTTTGATAAACAGAGTAAACCCATCAATCTTCCCGATACCTTCGCCATCGTTTCCCACATCTTCAATTGTCACTGTCACCAAATCATTTTTCTGATAATCCATTTTTTACTCTCTCTTTATTCGCATCTGGTTGCTCTGACATTAGACTCAAACAATCTACTATACCCAAGCCATCCGGAATTATCACTGTTATTCTCCAAAAGTTCTTTAAAGGTCTCCATCTTTGCATCCGTATCATCCGCATAATTCAGTGCCATCGCCTCAATCAGCGCAGAAATCTTGGGAGAGCCGTATTCATATTTTCCGTGATGAGCCAGAATACAATGCTGTACCTCAGCCAATGTGCCGTGAGGAAATCCTTCGATTTTAGAAGCACGCTCTGCTACCATTTGAGCCCCCATTACAATATGGCCCAAAAGCTGACCGTCATCCGTATAGTCATTTTCAGGAAATGCTGATATTTCTTTTGTTTTTCCGATATCATGGCACATTGCAGCCGTCAACAGAAGATCTCTTTTTAAAATCGGATACATGGTACAATAGTAATCACATAACTTTGTAACACCAAGAGTGTGCTCCAAAAGACCACCGATAAAGCCATGATGAACCGTCTTTGCAGCGGAGGAATTGCGAAATGCTTTTGCAAATGCCTCATCCTTTACGAAAAAGCTCTCCAACAATTGTTTTAAATATGTATTCTTAATACTTCCGATGAATCCCAAAAGTTCCTGATACATTACGTCAATATCCTTAGAGCTGACAGGAAGGTAATCAGAAGGATTATACTCTCCGTCACCGCAGACACGAATTCTCTTTACACTGACCTGCAAAGCACCCTGAAAGCTTGTGACATCTCCATACACCTCAATATAGTCCAAAGCATCAAACTCACTGATTCCGGGGTTGTTCGGTTCCCATACCTTAGCATCGATGGTTCCGGTACGGTCCTGTAAGATTACACTTTCGTAGGGTTTTCCGTTTTTAGTTACTGCCGACTGTTTATGTTTACACAAATAAATGTCAAATACTCTGTCGCCGTCTTTTAAATCTTTAATATACTTCATGTTTCGTCCTAACTCCATTCATTTCTTAATGTTTACTTGCTTCTTCTAAGACAATATCAAATGTCATTTCTTTATATTCATTTTGAGCTTGTCGCATGACAGTCACATGCGCAGTTTCACCCACATCCATCTGCAAAAGCTGTGTGGCATATTCGCTAAAAGACTGGATAAATCTGTCATTCATACCCACAAGGACATCGCCCTGTTTGATTCCGGCCATCATAGCCGGAGAATCCATGGCAACCTCTGTAATATATGCTCCGTAAGGAACCTGCATTTCCTCATAGGCTTCCTTTGTCACATCCACGCCACTGATGCCCAGATACGCCATTTTTATTCCATTGGACATTTTTTCGATACATTTCTTTAACTCACTGATTCCATATGCAGTAAGTACATTTTTCATATCAGAGTTTGTCTGATTATTCGTGATTACACCCACGACTTGACCACTTAAGTTAAACAGGATTCCTCCGCTATTCTGACTTCCCAGAATGTTCGTCTGCAAAATATGGTAGCTGGTATCCACCTTTGTCACCTGACTGCTCACTGCCGTTACCATACCATAATCCATAGATCCTCCTATTCCCATCGGACTTCCCAGAGCGATGATTGGAGTTCCCACAATGTGATTCACATTGGAGGTACCAAGACTGGCAATCTGAATATCCTTTTCCAGCATTTCCGGATTAATTTCATCCAGGCCGACTGTCACAATTGCCAGATGGGTATTATAA
>JAILPF010000315.1 GCA_024699575.1 Acetatifactor sp.
CTTCCTAGAGTAGATACCATCATTACTATTAAAGTACGAATGGACAATTGATTCTTTCTGCATATAAATAAAGCAGAAAGGAGAATTAAATTTGATTGAACAAGACTATGTTATGAGACTTATAAAGGAAATGGTGAGAGCTATACTAAAGTTGCTATTCAATGTTGATACCGATTCGCCATCAGCAGAATTATTGGAAGATACAGAGGAACAACAGACGCTAGATGAGCTGCTTGATATGGTAGATAATGGGTTCATTAATGAGGCAGAAAATAAAATATATGAAATAACAGAAAAAGGAAAAAAGAAAGATTTAGAAATTGCTTTACTGTTTTATTCCTACTTAAATGATAAGTCAGATGAATTTCTGGAAACACATAATTATAGTAGAGATGAAATAAAGGCTGGTTTGAAAGATGTTACTGTAAGATATGGAGTCGATGGATTGGCAGAAATGTTCCTGTAGTAGCAAAGAAAATTGAAATTATATCTAAGCAAAAGATATCGTCAAATTCGAATTTACAAATTCAAGTTGGGGGAGAAAAAATGTATATTCATGAGGTAGATTTAGATGAAACTGTTCTTTCAAAGCTGATTCATTTTTCGGAAGAGTGGACAGAGGAGAACAGCTGCTACGGGTATCGTCCAAATGACAAATCTGACATAGAAGGAAACAGGATTTTCTTCGCGGAGGAGGAAGGCAGTGTTGTGGGATATCTGTTCGGCAAGGTTTATAGATCGGAGAAGATGAAATCCATCATGCCGGAGGGCACGCCTTTCTTGGAAGTTGAGGAATTATATGTTGTGCCGGAAAAACGCTCTCAGGGGATTGGCGAAAAGCTTTTCGGATATGTGGAAGATACTGTTAAAACGGAAGCGGAATACATGGTTCTGAGTACTGCCACAAAGAACTGGAAGGCGATATTCCATTTCTATCTTGATGAACTGAATATGACTTTCTGGAGTGCGCGATTATTTAAAAAAATAGAAAAATAAGGAGGCTGGATATGAGGATGAACGTAGTTGTAAGAAAAGCGGAAAAATCAGATTTTTTTGCAGTACGTAATATAATGAACCAAGTTCAGGAGCTGCACGTTGAATGGAGACCGGACATTTATAAGTCTAACGATGACCTCATATCGCAGGAATTATTTGGTTTGATGCTCGACAGTGGAAATCTGTATGTTGCTGATGTAGACGGAAAAGTGTCGGGAGTTCTCGGAGTTGCGTATAAGCATTTTGAAAGTCCGGCTCATATTACAAGAAACGTGATATTCATTGACAGTATGGCTGTTGAGTCAGACTTCAGGGGAAAAGGAATCGGGCATCTGTTTTTTGAAAAGGTAAAAGAGTTAAAGGCTGTTTCCGGTGCTGATGCTATAGAACTTCAGGTAAATGCAAAGAATTACGCAGCATTTGAGATGTACAAGAAATACGGGTTTACAGAAAAATCAATAAACATGGAATTACTATGAGAAAAGACCGGGTGTATTTTGCAAATCGGATGGTATGAGGAGGTATGAATATGATTAAGATTTTTGGAATGCCGACATGCCCTTATTGTGACTATGTTCATAAGCAGATTGAAGGACGTGAGGATGAGTTTGTATACATTAACATTGGCGAAAATATTCAAAACATGAGCGCTTTTACGAGGCTGCGGGATAACAGTCCTGTCTTTGATTATTGCAAAGAAATCGGGGATGTCGGAATCCCTGCTTTTGTGTTTGAGGACGGCAGTGTATCCATCAATCCGGCGGATGCAGGATTAGAAGAGTATGGGGCTGTGAACGCCTGCTCTGTTGAAGATCACAAAAACGGAAGAAAAGGGTGCTGACAGAAAAGGAGACTTGTATGAATATTACGGTTTATCTCGGAGCATATGAAGGGGATGATCCGACATTGCGGGAAGCTGTCAAGGAACTCGGAAGATGGATTGGCGAGAGTGGAAATTGTCTTGTATACGGTGGATCAAAATCCGGTCTTATGGGTGTTTTAGCGGAAAGTGTTATAGCATCCGGTGGCGAAGCAATCGGTGTTGAACCGGCCTTTTTCGTCGAACAAGAAGTGCAATATGAGAAACTTACACAATTAATTGTTACGCGGGATATGACAGAGAGAAAAGCAAAAATGGTGGAGCTGGGCGATGCGTTTATAGCTATGCCGGGGGGAACAGGAACACTGGAGGAAATCAGCGAAATCATGTCTAAAGTTTCCATGAAACATCTGAGTGCACCTTGTATTATCTATAATCACAACGGCTTTTACAACGGGCTAAAACAGTTGCTCGATAAAATGCTGGAGCAGGGACTGTCAACCGAAGAACGTCAAAAAGGAATTTGCTTAGCTGAAAGTATTGATGATATTATCAGACTTCTTAACTAAGATTTTCACAAGATGAGGGGAGAATTCTAAGATGTACATTCGGTTAGCCAAGGAAAAGGAATTTAAGCGTATCGAGTTAAATGTCTGAAAATCAGATTGCTATAAATGAGGGCACAAGCATTACAAATCAGGAAACATATGATGCTGTGCGTGGGTACGTTGTTGTAGCACAGAAGCAGGTAAATACTGCTATTAATTCTGCGATGGTCACCGCATATTGGTACATCGGAAAGCAGATTTATGAGGCTTGTGGAGAAAGCGAACGCGCCGAGTACGGAAAGCAGCTTCTTCGATATCTGTCAGAGAAGCTGATGGAAGAATTTGGAAAAGGCTTCAATGTTCGTAATTTGCAAATGAACGTTTCTATGAATCAGATTTGGAACAGGCATTAATAGATCATTTACAGAGATTTTTGCTGGAACTTGGCAGAGGATACTCTTTTGTGGCAAGACAGAAACATTTTAACGTAGACGGGCGCCATTTCTATATTGACCTGGTTTTTTATAACTATATTTTGAAATGTTTTGTGCTGATAGATTTAAAATTAGGTGATCTGACACATCAGGACATCGGTCAGATGCAGATGTATGTGAATTACTACACGCGCAAGATGATGAACGAAGGGGACAATCCGCCTATCGGAATCGTGCTTTGCGCTGATAAGAGCGACACTTTGGTAGAATACACTTTGCCTGAGGACAATAATCAGATCTTCGCTGCGAAGTATCTTCCGTATATGCCCACCAAAGAAGAACTTAGACGAGAACTTAATCTTGAGGAATTTGAGAAGAAGGAATGAGAAAATGACAGAAGAAATGGATCTTATCTTGGTGCATCCATCAAAAGAGATTGAGGAAGATGCAGTCAAATACAAAAAAGAACACTTTGACTATGGGGATATGCAGGTCCACGGGAGCGGTGGACTGGCCTTTTTTGATGATTATGATGAATGGTTGGACCGTGTGACCTTAATTCGAGAGGGAGATCCTCAAAATGGGGTTCAAACCAGCACATTCTTTTCCAAGCGATTATCCGATGGAAAACTGATCGGTTGTGTTAAAATCCATCATTCTCTTACTGTCGATATGAAAAGCGGAGGACATATTGCTTATGGGATAAGACCGTCCGAACGGGGGAAAGGCTACGGAAACAAACAGTTGCAGTTATGCCTCGAATATGCAAGGGAACAGCACATGAGGCAAGTTATAATTGCCTGCGATAAGTCTAATATCGCCTCTGCAAAGACTGCTATGAGTTGTGGAGGTATTTTGACAAAAGAATTTGAAGAGGATGGCGTTTGGAAACAACACTATGCAATTGATCTCGCCGGTTTATGAACGGAAAGATAGGAGGAATTATGATGGATAAAAAACAATTGACTCTTGCTGTTGACTTATACGGTTGCCCAAACTGCTGTCTGCACTGCTGGCTCTAGCATATGCCAAATAAGCAGATGGAGGAAGACGCAGATGAATGGATTGTGGAACAGTTTAGACCATATTTTGAAAGTATTGAGTTTTTCAGCTGGCTTAGGGAACCGGACTTTTGCCCGGATTATAGGATGCGCTGGGAGCGTGACAAAGAATTATCTGTGAATGCAGTCTCTCCGAGGTTTGAATTGGCAAGTTTTTGGAGACTGGTACGGGATCCGGAGTATGTTGGTTTTCTTAAAGAAGTCGGCGTCAAATGTGTACAACTTAGCTTTTTCGGACTGGAGGAAACCACGGATCGTTATGTGGGTCGTAAAGGGGCATATCAGGAACTTCTTAAAGCTACGGACATCCTTCTGGAAAATGGTATCGCTCCGCGCTGGCAGTGCTTTATCAACGAAGAAAATCGGGATGAACTGGTACAGTTGCTTAAACTGTACCGGGAGCAAAATCTTTTTCGGCGTTGCGAAGCCTTCGGAAGCGAGTTCATATTCTTTGTTAATGAGGGTAGCTGTGACGGAGAAAGCCGGAAACTGTATCCAATTCGGATATGTAAGAAGAATATCCCAAAAGAATTGATCCCTTATTATCCGGATTTTAATAAACTGCTTTCGGAAAAGGAACTATGTGCTGGTCTGATCAACGATTCTTCTCATTTTGTGCCGCATAACGATGGTAAAATCGTGCTTAATACAGCAAATAACTATGATCTTTTCTTTAACTTCACACACATGCAATCGGAGTGGAGGATCGGGAATCTGAAAAAGGACCCGATTGACGAACTCGTCCGAAGAGTCATAGAAGAAGACATACCATCACTTCAGGAAGCCGGGAACGTCACTGTCAGTGAGCTGGTGCAACGGTATGGAGACCCTCTATCGGAGAAAGCATTCCCAAAGGAGGATTATCTGATGTATCTGTTGAATAGGCATCTTGAGAGCAGCTTGTAAACCAATTCGTAGTATATATAGCAATTAGAGAAGGGAGCAAAACGTTATGTTAAGAAACGATATAACACAAGGGAAATCATAAGGGAAAGAAAAACATCTGCAAATTAAGTATTTACAAAGGTTTGCGGATGATGAAATAACAAATTATAACGAGTTGTAAAACCCTTGGGAATGGTTCATTCCCAATTCAAGTTTGATGGAGGAACCATGTTAAAGGATTACGAAATAAATAAACCTGTTCTTGAAACTGATAGACTGATTATTCGAACTCTTAACGAAGCTGATGTGCCGGATTTGAAAGAATGGTTGGGGAGAGATGAGATTTATACCTATTGGGGACGCAAGGCTAGCAAAAATGAGAAAAATCCGGAGTTGATGTTTGTTGACGCACGTCCTTGGGTAAAAAGGAAGCCTTCACCAGACTTCGACTGGGGGATTGCCTTAAAAGAAAACAATATTGTTATTGGGATGATTGCAGTGTTTGATATACAGAATTCGAGGATGGGAGATATCGGGTATCGTATTCATCCTGAATATTGGAATATAGGAATTACTACAGAAGCACTGAAGGAAGTGGTAAAGTTTGTTTTTGAAAATACGGAAATAGAACGGCTGAACGGACGTGCTGATGTAAGGAACATTGCCTCTAATAAGGTATTGGAGAGGTGTGGCTTCATAAAAGAGGGAACAATTCGACAAGGAAAAATGGTTTCGGTCTATTGTGATTATAATATTTACGGTATGCTCAGAGAAGATTATGCAAATATGAATTTGTAGAGAACTTTAACATTGTATATTTATTTCTATAAGGAGACCATGTTCGAATTGAACCGGTAAACAGATTAGAAAGAAGGAAACGATTATGGCTAAAGATATGACGGTACCATGTGCCGATGGACTTATCAACCTTAGGGTAGGGGCTATTATTTTAAAGGAAGGCAAGTTCCTGATGGTTGGCAATGAAAGAGCAGATTATTTGTATTCTGTAGGAGGAAGAATAAAGTTTGGAGAAACCGCGGAAGAAGCAGTTGTTCGCGAAGTATATGAAGAAACCGGAGTCAGAATGGAGATAGACAGACTTGGTTTTATACACGAAAATTACTTCTACGGGGACGCACCTACAAATAAAGGGAAGTTGATATATGAAGTCTCCTTCTTCTTTTATATGAAAGTGCCGAACGATTTTGAACTTATCAGCAACAGCTTCACGGACGATGAAGGTAAGGTATTTTTGCGCTGGGTTGATGGGCATGACAGTATTACAGTTTATCCTACGTTTTTCAAAACGGAGTTGCGTAGACCTGTAAATACGGTTAAACATTTTGTATCAGATGAAAGGTAGCGATTTAAGGTCAGTTGAGTGTGTTAGTAGAACAACTATCTCCCGAGCATCTGCTTCTCACTAATTCTTTTACCGGACTTAAAAAGGATATTGATTCCATCAGTAAGGAATATGATCAAGTTATTATGTTTGGTGTTGATAAAACACTGACTTCGAGGGTGAGGATAGAAAAGTATGCTGCTAAGGAAGGTATCAAATGTGCTTCGAAACTGGATCTGGGGAAAATAGCAGAATCTATAAATGCCGCTGGGATACAGGCAGTGATATCAGAACGCCCAACGACCTATCTTTGCAACGAGGCATATTGGCATGCGCTTAATAAGTTTTCCAGGAGAGCAGTCTTCATGCATATCCCGACAATAAAGCATATGGATAAACACTTGACTGAGGCTATAAAACTGGCATTTGGAGAAAAACTATATATTTGAGAAAATCTCATTCCCGGAATATGAATCTATTCAGAACTATTTAGATAACCTTGGCTATTGCTATACTACGAGAGTATATAAGGAAGTCAGGAAATATATAGTTGGACAGTCATATATCGCACCCTGGGGTGATGTATTAATAATAGACGAAGTTAAAAAGTTCTGGAAAGTATCTGATCGTCCTTACTATGATGAAATGACCGAGGATGAAAAGATGGAGATCTGCAAATATTCTGAAGACATAGGACTACCTTATGAATTTATAAGGTTTTCCAAAAGAACAGAAGCAGTATTTGGAGAAAGCACCTATATTGATTCTTGGATGCAACTTGTTCGAAAGGTTAGATGGAATTACCCTGGTCTAGAAACAGAAGAACTTTTAGATGAACACAAACAGACCGTGCTGAAGTTTATGAACAAGAAGCAAGCTATATGTGTGAGAAACAGGGAAACAGTCGTGGGCGTGCTTTTGTTTTCACGTAACAAAAATGTGATTTGTTGTCTTGCGGTAGATCCTAAGCATCGAAAGCGGGGAATAGCTTCAATGTTATTGAGAAAAGCGTTGGATGAACTAGACAGAAGTAAGGAAATTACAGTATCAACGTTTCGCGAAAATGATGATAAAGGAATTGCACCAAGGGCGCTATATAAAAAGTTCGGATTTCAGGAGGGCGAGATGACTGAGGAATTTGGCTATCCGAATCAGGTATTTGTTTTACGCCCATAAATTCCAGTTTGTAGAGTTGGTGAATTCTTATTAGTGTAAAGGAGATTGTTTTGAGATTAAGACCATATATAGAATGTAAAGATTATGATGTAATTAAAGACTGGATAACCGAAGAAAGAACACACGCTATGTGGTGTGCTAATTTAATCCGGTTCCCAATAGAAAAAGATAATTTTGAAAAAATAATGGAGGAGGCAGCGGAAAGATTTGGGGATAGTCCGTATGTGGCAACTTCAGATGCTGGAGAACTTATAGGGTTCTTTTGCTATTCAACTAATTTGGAAACCAATGAAGGAATGCTTAAATTTGTAATGACAAACCCTGAATACAGAGGTAAAGGATTTGGTAAGGAAATGCTGAAATTAGCAATATCATATGCATTTAATATTACAAATGTTCAAGCAGTTCATTTGAATGTGTTTCCAGAAAATATAAGAGCAAAAAAATGTTATGAATCTGTAGGATTTACAGAAAGAAAGACAGATTTAAATGC
>JAILPF010000334.1 GCA_024699575.1 Acetatifactor sp.
TACTGTCATTTTTCAATTCCTCCACTTAATAAAACGTCTGAACAACCTGACCTATTATCAATGCCCATCCATCCGCCAACACAAACAAAAGAATTTTAAACGGCATGGAAATTGTAGTCGGAGGAAGCATCATCATACCCATACTCATCAATGTAGATGCCACAACCATATCGATTACAATAAATGGAATGTAAATCATAAATCCAATCCAAAAAGCAGTTCTGAGCTCACTGACCATGAAACTTGGAACAAGAACAGAATTAGGTATTTCCTCAATGTTTCCATCCCACTCCTGTCCGGATATACTCATGAAAAGTTCCACATCACGAAGCTGTGTCTGAGGATACATAAACTCTCGTAAAGGAGCCATCCCAAGTTTAAATGCTTCGTCCTGCTCTAGCTCTCCGTTCTCAAACGGAATAATCGCCTCGTTATATACACGCTCCAAAGTGGGCTGCATGATAAAGAACGTTAAAATCAATGCCAACCCTATCAGTATCTGATTGGGCGGTGCAGTCTGGGTATTTAATGCAGAACGTGTAAAGTGAAGTACAATGATGATTCTCGTAAAAGAAGTCATCATTATAATCAGTATCGGTGCTATCGCAATTAAAGTAAGAATTATCAGAATTCTTAATGCTCCGTTAATCTGTCCGTTCCCATCATTGTATGTAACAGTCACTATATTTTCGATATTCAATTGATTCAAATCATCCGGTGTCTTTGCAGTGCCGGGCTCATTAATAACCGTTGAATATTCGGTATCTCCGGTAAAATGAGGTTCTGCAGCATGTACCGTCATTACATTTTGAATGCACAATATGCCTACCGTAATCAGCAGGCATATCGTTATCATTATCTGTTTTCCAGTAAATCTTTTTTTCTTCATGTCCGCTTATTCCTTTGGTTGGCCATCATCACTGGAATCTTTTTTCAAAAAACCATCTAACAACTCTTTAAAGCTCTTTCCGCCACTGCCGGTTGCAGAGACCAGTGTGAGTTGTTCGAAAGGGACTTCCCCCAGCATGGTCACTTGATCTCTGCTAACTGCAATGACCATATAGGTCAATCCCACCCGCACTATCTGAATATACTTATTATTCGCTATGCGGGCAGTCTCAACCACTTCAATATTACAATTCAGCCTTTGAACCTTTTGATATCCTGAAATCCATCTTAAGGTTAACACCGTGATTCCAAGAACAACAATAAATATTACCAATACTGTCAAAAACTGCAGATAGCTGTTTGATTCCATTAACCAACAACCTTCTTGACAGCTTCAAGCACACGCTCAGCCTGGAAAGGCTTAACGATGAAATCCTTAGCTCCGGCCTGAATAGACTCGATTACCATTGCCTGCTGACCCATTGCAGAACACATAATAACAAGTGCACCGGGATCAGCCTTTTTGATTTCTTTCAGAGCCTGAATTCCATCCATCTCCGGCATTGTGATATCCATCAGAACAAGATCAGGATTAACTTCCTTGTATTTTTCAACAGCTTTCATGCCGTTTTCTGCCTCACCTGCTACATTGTAGCCATTCTTGGAAAGGATATCCTTGATCATCATTCTCATAAAAGCTGCGTCATCACAAATCAAAATATTCTTTGCCATATTTTCGTCCTCCATTTTTTGTAATTCATTGGTTTATAGGGTTCCATAATTGCTAGTTAATAATTTCAGTTACTCTCACACCAAAGCTTTCTTCAATAACTACAACTTCTCCTTTGGCTACGAACTTACCATTGACTAAAACATCTATGGGCTCACCTGCGATACGATCCAATTCAATAATCGTACCCGGTGCAAAGTTAAGGATTTCAGAAATGGACTTGTTTGTCCTACCGAGTTCAACCGTAACCTCCAAGGGCACATCCATGATTAAACCAATATTTTCCTGCCCGCCAACTCCGCTCATATCTCCGGAAAAATTCTGGAACTGAGCAGGCTGTATATTTACATTGGGCATATTCATCTGCGGCATTCCCATACCGCCCATCATAGGATTCATTCCCATGTTGCCCATCATGGGATTCATTCCCATTCCATTCATCATGGGGTTCATTCCCATGTTGCCCATCATGGGGTTCATTCCCATCTGGTTCATATCCATCGCTCCGGGCTGGGCTTGTCCCATACCCATCATATTCATTCCTGCCGATGGGTCACCCATACCGCCCATCTGCATTGGCGGCGGTGTTGCAGGCTGTTCCGGCGGAGCTGTCGGGGCCGGTTCAGGCTCCGGTTCGACTCCTCCCATCTGAGTACTGATAAAGTCCTGAACCAGCTTCTTCGCAAACTCTATAGGGTAGAGCTGCATGATAGTACTGTCCACCAGTTCGTCTATCTGCATTCGGAATGATATTTTAACGAAGGTTCCTCCAAGGAACGGTGCAATCTCCGCGCCTGTCTTATACTGAGTCAAATCCAGTAAAGAGGAGTCCGGTGGACTGATATCAATAACAGTCTGAAGCATTGTAGAGAGTGATGTTGCTGCCGAACCCATCATCTGGTTCATTGCCTCTGAAATTGCACTCAGATGTAACTCTCCTAATTCTCCTTCTGTATTGGTACCGTCACCTCCCATCATAAGGTCGGTGATGACCTTTACATCATGTTCTTTTAAAACTAGGATATTGGTTCCGTCAAGCCCCTGCGTATACTTAATCTGAATAAATACACAGGGCTTTTCATATGACTCCAACAGTGTATCCCATGTTGCCAGCGAAACAACCGGAGTTGTAATGTTTACCTTTCGGTTAACCAGTGAGTAAAGCGTTGTCGCCGAAGAACCCATACTGATATTGGCAGCCTCACCAATGGCATCTCGCTCCACATCCGATAACAGTTCTTCTCCGCCTTCTACCGTCGGGGCAACTCCTGTGAGAAAGTCCTCTGAATTTTTTACCGGGCTTTCCTCGGCTGTTTTCAACAGCTCCTCCGGTATCACCGGCGGGGCATCACCGGACAGATCCATGCCGCTAAGCAATGCATTTATCTCATCCTGAGACAGCATTCCGTCCATAGTTTACTCCTCCTCTCTGATTACCGATGTAATCCGGACTGCATATGAGTCTTCGTTAGCGCCGGGCAGAGCGGTAAACTTTCTGATATTTCCTACAAAAATGTCCATGTCACTCTCCACTTTGGTGTCCAATCGAATACAGTCACCAACTTGTAAATTTACAAAGTCCGCAACAGATATCTTACTTCGTCCCAGTACTGCCTTGACAGGAACGTCAACCCTGCGAATCATTGTTTCAAGATATTGCTCATAATTCTCGTCGTGGTTCTCTTGCATAGTGGAGAACCAATACTTGGTATTCAATTTATCCATAACGTCTTCCAATGTAAAGAACGGAAGACAGATGTTAACAAATCCTTCAACATCACCTATCTTCATATTCAAGGTGACTATGGCAATCATATCATTCGGTGCAATCACCTGTGCGAACTGCGGATTAGTTTCCATCCTGCTCAATACAGGAGTGATGTCAATAACGTTTTTCCACGGATCGCGCAACAGTTGCGTAAGCATAACCAGAATTTTTTGAATAATGATTGTCTCAATCTCCGAAAAATCTCTGGTCTTATCCAGTGGCACGCCACTTCCCCCAAGCATACGATCCAAAATTGCATAACCCAGATTAGTAGCCAGATCTATGATTATAGAACCATTCAATGGTTCAAAATCAACAATTCCAAGAATAACCGGGTTGGACAGCGAGTTACTGAACTCGCTAAAAGTAACCGTCTCCGAACTGGTAACCGCAACC
>JAILPF010000338.1 GCA_024699575.1 Acetatifactor sp.
CCATGATTGTACCGGCGAAGATTGCCCTGTTTGTTCCGTCCTTCAACTGTGCGAAACTCAATTGAGAGAATTAGGGAGCAGTATCGCTGTTCTCAGCTTTGCTTTACCCTTTTATCTCTTTTTCACATTGGTTTTATCCTATTTTTCCTTTTTCTTTTTTGCACATACATTAATCACATCAAAGGTTCGTCTGAACAATTGATTCATTCTCCGTTTATTATTTTTCAAAAAATTCTATCGATTAAACGGAGGTTTTTCCATGAAAAAAATAATTGCATTATTGTTAACAGCCGTACTTTTAACCGGCTGTCTGTCTGCTTGCGGAAATACAACATCTGCAGGCTCTTTTGAGGACGATAATTCTATACAGATTGTCACTACCATTTTCCCTGAGTATGATTGGGTACGGGAATTGTTGGGCAGCAAAATTACTGATGCAGATATCACACTTCTGCTGGATAACGGGGTTGATTTACATAGCTATCAGCCCACTGCCGAAGACATCTTGAAAATAGCAGCCTGTGACCTTTTTATCTATGTCGGTGGCGAGTCTGATGAATGGGTAGAAGATGCATTACTGGAAGCTACCAACAAAAATATGGTTGTAGTAAACCTTCTTGATGCACTTGGCGATTCCGTAAAACCGGAGGAAATAGTGGAAGGCATGGAGAGCGATGAACACGAGCATGAACATGATAATGATGAACATGACCACGAGGAGGAAATTGAGTATGACGAACATGTATGGCTCTCCCTCAAAAATGCACAGGTGCTATGCGATGTGATTACAGATGCCCTCATCCATGTAGATCCGGAGAATTCAGAAACCTACAGGCAGAATTTGAAAACTTATCAGGCGGAGCTGATACAGCTTGATGAAGAATATCAACAGGCCATTGATTCAGCCTCCACTCAGACCTTATTGTTTGGAGACCGTTTTCCCTTCCGATATCTTGTGGATGATTATCAGCTGAGCTATTATGCCGCATTTGCAGGATGCTCTGCAGAGACAGAGGCCAGCTTCGAAACAGTCTCATTCCTCTCCGCCAAAGTAGATGAGCTTAAGCTCCCATGTGTTTTGACCATTGAGGGTGCCGACCACAAACTTGCGGAAACAATCATACAAAACACATCGGGTAAAAACCAGAAACTGTTAACATTGGACTCTCTCCAAAGCACCACTTCCCAAGACATCAATGAAGGGGTTACATATCTGACTGTGATGGAGAATAATCTGAACATTTTAAAAGAAGCACTGAACTAGGAGGCGCGCGATGGCACTTATCACCTGTCGGAATCTGTCCGTCGGATACGATTTTGATATCATAATCCAAAACTTGAATTTTGAGGTAAACTCCGGGGATTATCTCTGTATTGTCGGTGAAAACGGCTCCGGCAAATCCACACTGATGAAAACCCTTTTACATCTGCAATCCCCTATCAGCGGGACAATTCTCACAGGTGATGGGTTAATGCCTAATGAGATTGGATATCTCCCCCAACAGACTCAGATACAAAAGGATTTCCCCGCATCGGTAAAAGAAATTGTTCTCTCAGGCTGTCAGGGTAGAAGAGGAAAACGCCCATTTTATAATAAATATGAAAAGGAAATTGCCCGCAAGAACATGGAACAAATGGGCATTATATCCCTATCTGACCGTTGCTATCGAGAGCTTTCAGGAGGGCAACAACAACGTGTTCTTCTTGCAAGAGCTCTCTGTGCAACAAGGAAAATCCTGCTGCTGGATGAACCTGTATCCGGTCTGGACCCTATAGTCACTCAGGAGATGTATCAACTCATCCGCGATCTAAATATGGATGGCATCACAATTATCATGATTTCTCATGACATTGAAAGCTCGCTCGATTATGCAAGTCATATTCTTCATATTGGACGAAACTGGTTCTATGGGACAAAGGAAGCCTATCTGCAAAGCGACCTCGGAAAAAACTTTTTGCTTCAGGGAGGAGAATCTGTTCATGAATAACCTTTTCGATAAAATCAGCTTTTATTTTCAATATCCTTTTGTACGCTATGCACTTATTGTTGGAATTTTGATAGCCCTTTGTTCCTCCTTGATAGGTGTAACATTAGTATTAAAACGCTTCTCCTATATTGGGGACGGACTGTCACATGTTGCGTTTGGTGCGATGGCTATCGCCAGTGTATTAAATCTTTCCAACGACATGCTACTTGTTCTTCCTCTCACTGTGATTTGTGCTATCCTACTACTTCAAACAGGGCAAAAAGCCAAAATCAAGGGAGATGCCGCTATCGCTATGATTTCAGTCGGTGCATTGGCCTTCGGATATTTACTGATGAATATTTTTTCCACATCCTCCAATCTTTCCGGGGACGTGTGCAGTACATTATTTGGTTCTACCTCCATCCTTACACTCACAGCCAAAGAAGTATGGCTCTGCATCATTTTATCCTTAGTTGTAGTATGTTTATTCATCATTTTCTATCATAAAATATTTGAAGTAACCTTTGATGAAAACTTTGCACGAAGCACCGGAACAAAAGTGGATTTCTATAATCTGCTTATCGCAGTCATCATTGCTGTCATTATTGTGCTTGCCATGAATCTTGTAGGCTCTTTGTTAATCTCCGCATTAGTCATTTTTCCCGCTCTTTCGGCAATGCGGATTTTTAAAAGCTTTCAATCAGTAACAATATGTTCAGCACTTCTTTCCATTACCTGTGCTTTTGCGGGCTTGATGATTTCAATTCTTGCAGGCACTCCTGTTGGTTCTACGATTGTTGCAATTGATGTACTTGCCTTTTTCATCTGCTCACTAATCGGTCTGTTGAAAGGAGGTCATACCATATGACAACCCATAAAATAATGCATTTCATTTTCTTTTTTCTCCTGATATTGACCTTAAGCAGTTGCTCCGACAATGCTTCCTCCGATGCCTCCCATACAGGAGACACACAAAATGTAATTGACTCCTTGGTTGCCGAGCAAGACAATGTAGACTTCGCAGAGGAACCGGAAATTGATATTGAAAGCATTCTGGCAGAGGAGCAGAAGGAAGATACTACAAATTACGAACCCACAATCGACATCAATGTTCCAACGGACGATATCGACATTGATTTGACTGTGCTCAGCAGCACCGTAGTTTATTCTGAAGTATTTAATATGATGACACTCTCCGAAAATTATGTGGGCAAAAAAATCCGTATGCGTGGCACCTATAATCATTTCCATGATGAATCCACCGGCAATGACTACTTCGCCTGCATCATCGCAGATGCCACAGCCTGCTGTGCACAGGGAATTGAATTTGAGTTGTTGGATGAATACGCATATCCGGATGACTATCCAGAAGATTTCGATGAAATTACAGTGGTGGGAGTTTTTGACACCTACATGGAGGATGATTACGAATATTGTACCTTAAGAAATGCTGTGCTAGAATAGCTCTGTTGCTTTTCTACTTGTTCTTAATCAA
>JAILPF010000355.1 GCA_024699575.1 Acetatifactor sp.
CACTGTATTGCCATGTGTGGCGGAATTAATCTCTCACAATGTATTCCACATGGCAAAAATAGGAATGAGAACGACAACAGGTTCGCTACGTTCCGGCCTGCCATTTTGTATAATCTTGGTCGAGTGGTTTCCTACACTGCAATCGGATTCCTTTTGGGGCTGGTAGGAATGTTGATTGGCGGAGGATCCGGGACAGGAGTTTCTGTATTATTTCAAGGAGTTTTAAAAATGATTGCCGGAATTTTTATGGTTATTATGGGCATCAATATGCTGGGAATCTTTCCATGGCTGCGACGTTTCAATCTGCGGATGCCGAAATTTCTTGCCGTAAAGATTGGCACGAAAAAGGCAAACAGCAGGCAGCCTTTGATGGTTGGCCTTTTAAATGGATTAATGCCCTGTGGACCGCTTCAATCCATGCAAATCGTGGCATTAGCTTCCGGAAATCCCTTTGCAGGTGCGTTTGCCATGTTTATGTTTAGCTTGGGAACGGTGCCGTTGATGCTGGGTCTTGGCTCTCTGGTATCTGCTTTGGGAAAAAAGTTTTCCAAAAAAATAATGAGTGTTGGGGCTGTTCTTGTAGTAGTTCTCGGACTCGCAATGCTGTCTCAAGGTGGTAGCTTGTCGGGACTTCTTCATCCAGATCGCCTTTTAGGTATGATTATTATGCTTTGCATCATCGGTGTGGTTGCCAGCATCTCGTTTAGCAGAAGTATATATAAAGCTGTCAGCATTATTACTGTAATGGTTATAATGCTTAGCGGTGGTCCTGTTTTGAAACGTCTGAATGAGAATGCCAGCCTGAATGATGCCGCAGTAACCGGAGAAAAAGAAATTGTGGATAGTGTTCAGGTAATCAACAGCACTTTGTCCCCCGGTAAATATCCAGATATTACAGTACAAGCTGGTATTCCGGTAAAATGGGTCATTGACGCACCGGCAGGTTCTGTCAACGGCTGTAACTATATAATGTTGCTGAAAGAATATGGTATTGAGCATGAGTTTACAGAAGGAGAAAATATCATTGATTTTACTCCGATGAAGTCCGGTACAGTCCAATACACCTGTTGGATGGGTATGGTACGTGGCAATATTTTTGTGACAGATGCGAATGAGACGGATGAAATTGTGGAGGTTATTAATTAGGGACGAAAATGATATGGCAAAAAATATACTGGTAGTTGATGATGAAAAAATGATTCTGGAAGCGGTGACTTCTTATTTAGAAAAGCAGGGATACTGTGTTTACACTGCAGAAACAGGAGAGAAAGCCCTGCATATTTTGGAAAAACAGAATATTTCATTTGTGATTTTGGATTTAATGCTTCCGGATTTGCCGGGTGAAGAAGTGTGTGCCATGATCCGTAAAAAGTCCCGCGTGCCAATTATTATGCTGACGGCAAAAACAATGGAGAGTGACATGTTGAATGGACTTGATCTTGGTGCAGATGATTACATCACAAAGCCATTCAGCCTAAAAAATCTGTATGCCCGGATGCAGGCTGTTCTTCGAAGAACTTCTGATGATTTAAAACCTCTTGCTGAAAAAATATCATGGAATCATGGAGACCTTCTCATTGATTATAACCGCAAAGAGGTGCAAAAAAAAGGAGAGTTCATATCCGTAACGCCGATTGAATGGAAAATTTTATCCGCATTTACAAAATATCCGCAAAGGGTGTTTACGAGGGATGATTTAATAGAGGTTGCATTTGATTTGGAGTTTGACGGGTATGACAGGGTTATAGATACCCATGTAAAAAATCTGCGTAAGAAGATTGAGGATGATCCGAAAAAACCGGTTTATATCTGTACCGTTCATGGTATGGGTTACAAATTCGGGGGTGATGTGCAATGAAGCAAAAACTCAGTACTCAGCTATCTGTGGGCTTTGTGTTTATTGTCCTGATTACCGTTTCGTTAATCAGTTTAATATCGAATATCTTGATTCATCATCAATTTGAAAAATATGTTGCGAAGCAGAAAAAAGCATTCTCAGAAGAATTTGCAGAAGCTTTGGCTCCTCAATACAATAGCAGTACCGGAAAATGGAATTTGGATTATATCCATGGATTTGGTATGTATGCATTAAATGAGGGCTACCTCATTAAGCTGTACGATAAGGAGGAAAATATTGTCTGGGACGCAGAGAACCACGATATGACATTATGTCACCAGGTTATGCGGGAAATCAGTACGCGTATGGAAGAAAAACAACCGGGTCTGGATGGTGAATTTCTGACTTACCGTTACAATTTGAATCAACATGACAATATTGTGGGCTATATAGATGTGAGTTATTATAGCCCTTATTATTTGAATGAATATGATTTTCGATTTCTTGATTCACTCAATCAGATTCTTTTTATCGTTGGAATTTCATCTATCGTAGGGGTAGCAATTGCGGGCGTATTTTTGGCAAGACGATTAACGGTACCGATTAGAAAGGCAACAGAAATCACAAGGGAAATTTCAGAAGGAAATTATGCTATCAGATTTGAATCAAATGTGAGGACACAGGAGCTAACGGAGTTAAGTAACGCAGTAAATCATATGGCAGAAAGTCTGGAGACACAGGAAGCAATACGCAAGCGGTTGACTTCGGATGTGGCGCATGAGCTGCGCACACCAATTGCCAATGTGTCCTCTCATTTGGAAGCAATCATAGAGGGCGTATGGGAAC